>JAUWIE010000120.1 GCA_030605515.1 Thermoplasmatota archaeon | reverse complement strand
ATATTGATAACCGTCTTATTTCATCAAGGACAAAAGAGGAAGTAAAACTGATAACAGCGGCTCGCCAATCAGGTGTATCCGTACCTATCATATATGATGTTGATCTTGAAAAAGGTGTTATTATAATGGAATATCTTGATGGAAAGAGAGTTAAGGATATATTAAATGATTTAACTGAGAAAGAAAGAATTCATATTTGCAATATGATTGGGGAGAATATTGCATGTTTTCATAACAATGACATAATACATGGTGATATCACTACTTCAAATATGATACTACTGGATGATCGTGTTCATTTCATTGATTTTGGACTTGGGGAAAAAAACAGTGAAATTGAGGCAAAAGGTGTTGACTTGCATGTTCTAATGGAAGCAATTGAATCAACTCATTCTCAGTATGCTAATTGTTTTAAATACGTATTGGATGGTTATAAAAAGATGTATAAAGGTAATGCAGAGAGTGTTATCAAAAAAATCGAGGAGATTGTAAGAAGAGGCAGATATAGATGAAAACCATATATTTTATTACCAGTAACAAAGGAAAGTTTTCTGAGGCAAAAGAAAAACTTGCTGCTATTGATTTTGAGGTGGTTCAGAAGGATCTTGGTTATCCTGAGATTCAGGCTGATACACTTGAGGATGTAGCAATTTTTGGTGTTAATCAGCTTCAAAATAGAGTTAAACATCCCTTTATTCTTGAGGATGCAGGTCTTTTTATTGATGTTTTAAATGGTTATCCTGGTGTTTATTCTTCTTATGTTTATCATACTATTGGTTGTAAAGGTATTTTAAAATTATTAAATGAAATTGAAAAAGCCAAGAGGCTCGCAGTTTTCAGATCGATTTTTGCATATAAAGAACCAAACAAAAAACCAGTGTTGTTTATTGGTGAGTGTCATGGAAGTATATCAACATGTGAGATGGGTGATCATGGCTTTGGTTTTGATCCAATTTTTATCCCTGATGGTGATACAAGGACCTTTGCTCAGATGAACGTTGGTGAAAAGAATTGTTATTCACATAGGGGTAAATCATTAGATAAATTAATTGATTTTTTTAAAAAATAATAAATAGAAAATCTTAAAAACATTGAAACATAATACATTGTTGTAGAAATCTTATGTTTGAAATTCGAGAATTATCAAGGATTGAGGATAATCTTAGGGATAAATATTCTAAGTTGTCAAAAATTTTTCTCGTAATTGCTATCTTATTTTTGTTCTTAATTGCTACTGTTGCTCTTGGTATTGCTTTTGAAATGGGTCCTACTTGGATGTTATTTACTCTTGAAGTTTGGATTTTGGCATGGTGTATTTTAATTGGTTTTTTTATTATACTGGAATTAATATTCTATTTTCATTTTCATTCAATTCGAAAAAAAAGGTTAAAACGGGAAAAAATGAAACCCGAGTTCATTAATGGTAAAAGAGTATATGTTTATACTACTCCTAAGGGATTTGAAGGTGGGATATTTAGTAAGACCTATGTTAAAATTGATGAAAAAAGCGTTTTACGATTAAGAGCACTTATGATCCCTCCAGGTGAACTCTGGGGTAAAAAAGAAGAATAAAAATATTTTTATTATTTTTTACTTATCCCTAACTCAGTTAGTTTCTCTGGTAAATATGTATCTGTTACATAATCCAGACCGTATTTTGCTAATGCTTGCTGTTCTGATTTTTTTCCGATGCTTAGTTGTAGTTTGATTTCGTTTTTCCAGAAAGACTCTTGGAATCGCGGGTCGGATAATTCACTTTTTAATGCATGTATATCCTCTTTTGTTAATGTATCTGTGGGTAGATCATAGTTTTCAATATCTGATGGTGTTAAACCTAAGTATTGTGACTCTGGTGTTGCAAGATACTCTGAGATATGTGCTGTTTTTATAGCGCCATAGGCAATACTTGCAAATATTCTATAACTCCAAGGATCACAATCTGTAAAAACGAGTACTGGAACATTATTTTTTTCCTTTAATCTTTTAATAAATCGTCTTGTCGATCTAGCTGGTTGGCCTTTTAAATGAACGATTACTGCTCGATTTGATGTATCAAAACCGTTTTCAACTAATCTGTCAAACATACCACCTGTTTCAACAGCAAGTATAAAATCAGCATCCATGCTTTTTATTTCTATTTTTTCAGGTTCAACATTGTATGGTATTGAGTAACCTGAGTCACCAACATCATCCTGGCAGTGTATTTTCTTTTTTGTTTTATTCCTAGTCATTTCTTCAATTGTAAGGTTTCCAATCACTCTTGCTCCATCCTCTTCTGGTCTGAGTTTAAAATCTTCTCTCATACAAGTTGTTATAACCTCTAAGTCTTCTGCAAGTAAATTTGATTCCTGCTGAGAGTTGAATTTTGCAAGATCCCAACCTTCAGAAATATAATACATTTCTCTTAGTGTTGATGATTTATTTGCTTTTATCATATCTTTTATGAAATCAACCATGTACATAGTGCGTAGTAGCATATATGCTCCATCAAGTGATTTAGCGGATCGCTCTGATTTATTCTTACCGTATTTCCATACGTTTAGTCTGTCATCAAATTTTATGTTAGATCTTGCACGGGTAGGTAGCTGAATAAAAGGTATCTCCTCCTGTTGTAGATCTTTATATACTTTTGATGCAATTAAATCTATTTTACTAATCACATTTGAATAATCTTTTATCATGGTTTAATCTCCCTCCCATTTATCTGCTCCTATGACATAGCTTGGGTTAATATTCTCAATATATAGATCATTTTCATCGAAATCACCTTTCCCTAATCCTGCTAATTCAAAAAATATATCAACTTTATCAGCTGAAGGAATCGTTTCTAAATTCCATTTGATATAGTTATCTGAAATTTTTGTAGGCTTTGGGCTTACTTCTCCAACAACAGCATCTTCAGGGATAACTGCATATAAACTGAATTTCTGTGGTTTACGTTTATAGTTCACAATCATTATCGTACTTTTCGTAATGATTCCTCCTGCTTCTTGTTTCTCAGATGATTCATCAATAAGAGTTGTCTGTACTGGTTTTGAAGCTACTTTTTCATATTCAATTAAATCCTCTATCCAAACTATATCCATAATTTTAGTAATTACTCCTTGGAGAGATGGAGCTGGTTTATCAAGCATACTTGATGATTTCTTTGCGATTTCAGGTAAAATCTTTGTAATTAACTCAAACTTCTCTCGTGTTTTAGCACGTCGTGCTTTTTTATGAACGTGATGTTGAACTTTCCTTGCGCACTCTCTAAAAGCAAGTTTGGTCTCATTTTCTATCTCATTAATATCAGCTATTGCTTCTTTACTCTCTGATGTAAAAGGTATCAAGGTTGAGGATATATGTGTTAAGAAAATAGCTGGGCCGACCGGTATTCCTTTTCCACCTGATTGTTCTAAACCATATCTTCTCCAATCAATAGAGGATATAGCAGAGGTAGTGATACAATCACCTTGCTGATAAAGTAGTGGGACTCGATTTGCAAAACGCAGTAGTTTTACTTGTTTATCTTTTGGTAAATTCCCTCCATATACAAGTCCTACTTCTACTTGAAATGGATTTCCAGAGAATACACAGGCAGGTCTTGATGCTGTGATTATAAATT
>JAUWIE010000037.1 GCA_030605515.1 Thermoplasmatota archaeon | reverse complement strand
AGCAAGTTGTTGATAACACGGTTTATATTGACCCTGATGATCAATCAATTAGATTGATCTCTCTTAGTATTTTAAATCAAACGGATACTGAAAATTCTTTTTTGCTTGCAAAGGAGCTTTTTATTTGGCTTAAACAAAATACTGATTATCAGACTCATTTGCTAGATAACAGTGTTCAACCTGCTAGTACAACTATCAAATATAAGACTGGTGATTGTGATGATCTTTCATTTTTATATATCTCTTTTTGTCGTTCAATTGGTATTCCTGCCCGATTCATAAGAGGATATCTAATTGAAGGATCCGATGGAGTTATTAACGCTGTTGCTCATGCATGGGTTGAGGTTTTTGTTGGGAATAATATTGGTAAAGCAGGTTGGATACCAGTTGAATGTGCTTGTTCATCTAAAGATATGGGTGTCCAAGTCAATCAGAATTTTGGATTAGAAAGCGTTGGTCATCTAAGATTGTTTATGGATGATGGGAGTAATGAATCCATGAATGCTTCTATCTCAGGACCAAAAATATCATATGAAACAGGTATGAATATTGATATGGATGCTTTCGTTGAAATTGTAAACTATTACAAAATAGAATCAAAAGAACTTTCCGTTGATAAAAATTCTATTAGATCATATAAATAATAAATACCTTAAAAATTTGTTAACAAATATTTTTAGGAATTGGTGGAAGTTGTTCTTCATTTAAACCAGCAGCCCATGCAACTTCTCTTCTTAGAAACCAACAATTATCATTACTTTTATTCTGGATACCTTCCCATTTATTAAGAGCAATCCAAAGTGAATTGTTATCTGTATCTTCCATTTCAACAATTCTACCTCCATCCCATATATGATCCTCTGGATGAGGACCAGATATGACAATTCGACCAGCCCCATATGTCTCAGTAACTATCGCAGCCATGTTTTTTCTATTTGTTTGAACTATTTTATCAGACTTCTTCCAATCAGATGCTTTCCATAGACCTTCCACTAAGATACTTAATTTATATTCTTGTTTAGGATTAATGATGGCATTAGTATATATTTCTTCAAGATATTCATCATTGAAAAATATGCCATTCAGGACTGGAAGATTATTTAGTGATAACTCTTTCCTTGGTCCAATGTTATCAAAGAATGAAGTTATCATTGATTTCATAATACCAAGCCATTTTCCAAGATATCCACCTCTGCCGATACCTACAAATTCCCAGATATGTATTGGGTGTGATTCAGAAATCTCAACAGTGGGGTAGCTTAAAATCACATCTGCATTAGAGCTTGGTATCAATCCCGGACCACCTGCCCATCTAATCTTTAATGTATCATTTTTATAACCTTTTAGAATTGGATGTGTACTATCTTTTACAACAAAATCAAGAGGTACCCCACCTTCACATTGAGATTCCTCATCAGTGTTCATCCCGTTATAAACAACATAAGCAACAGCTCCGATATCCTCTGAAGATCGTCTAGGATCTAATTGATCAAGTGGAGAAATAACAATATTCTGATATGCTTTTGTATCAATAATACCAAATCCGGAACGATCGATCATTTTTTCAATAAAAGTATAAGGTTTATTCTCCAATTCACAAATTAAATTAGCTCCTCCACAATGACCAATATAACCTCCTCCGCCCTCAATGAATTCAGCAATGTTATTTACCCAGCGGTTAAACCTTAATGGTTGATATCTTTTCCATAAGCCTAGTTTTAAATATTGATCAACAGCACCAAAAATAATCACATCATAATCATCGATAGTTCCATCGAAAATATCTTCATCATAAACTCTAGTAACCTTAAACTGATAAAAGCTGTTATTACTCTGCCATTCAAATCCACATTTATTATTATCTAGAAGATTTTCGAAATAATCATTACCCCAAATAACACTTAATCCATCATCAAACAAAGCCACATCTATTATATTAATATCCTCACTGCTTTGTTCAAATATATCCCAATTATTAGCTTGTCCAATAACAGGGTATAGTGAAATGCTTGTTAACATAAGACAAGTAATACTCAATAGAGTTATTCTATTATATTTCATATTTTCTTAATCTATCAATAATTATAGTGAGGTGTATATATAACTTATTGTATAAGTTTTATCAAAATGATACATTTAAATAAAAGAAAAAATATATATAAATTATAGGGGTAGAAATGAAAAAAATTCTCACTACATCAATTGTTTTTGCGATTTGCTTCATTATTCTAACATCTACAAGTAGTATAGTATTAGCTCAACAATTTGAAAAAAACGATCTTAATACAGTATTAGACAAATTAACTTTTTTTAAAGATTCTAAAGATAAGGATCAAATAATATCATCACTTCAAAATCTCAGAACAAAATATGTACAAAATTGGAAACCTGGAGATATTATAACTTCAATTATATTAACTCTTATTCTTATATGGTTATTAATATCTGTCTGGCTTTTTGGACCTGGACCTGGACCAATTGTTTAATTGACGTGTATTATATAGGATGATACAAATTCAGATGAAGACATGTATTTCTTTCTAGATTGGATGAAGAAATGGAGAAAGAAAAAAGAACAATCTAAAAATAATGACAATAACAAAAAAAAAGAATTAATTACCAATTATTTTTATCATCTGAGAATTAAGAAATTATGTAGTCGTTTATAACCAACAATCATCATTCTCATCTGAAAAAATAAAAGCGTAGTTAGGAATAGGATTTAAATAATAAAAGCGTTATACGGGCTTACTCTTATCTAATAGGTGAAACATGGGCAAAGGTATAAACGCAGCGCGAAAACTCAAAAAAAGCAGAAAAAAACAGCGATGGAGCGACAGGCTGTATAAAAAAAGAGTTCTGCATTTAAAAGAGAAAGCAGATCCGCTTGAGGGAACTGCACAAGCTAGAGGCATCGTTATTGAGAAAGTTGGAATTGAGGCAAAGCAGCCTAACTCAGCTATTCGGAAATGCGTAAAAGTACAGCTTATAAAAAATGGACGGCAAATCACTGCGTTTGCACCTGGAGATAATGCTATAGGTTTTATTGATGAGCACGATGAAGTAATGGTAGAAGGAATTGGCGGAAGAATGGGACGTAGTTTTGGAGATATTCCTGGTGTACGTTTTAAAGTAATTAAAGTTAATGATGTTTGTTTACAAGAAATGATAAAAGGTAAGATTGAGAAAGCAATGAGACGGTAGATATGGCTAAGAAAAATATAGATCATGATGATAATCTTTTTTTTCCTGTACTTGCAAAATATGATATGAAAAGTGTAATAATAGAAGATAGAGGTTTAGAGAGATATATTAATCTTGATATTAGTAATATTTATCTTGGTGGGATTTATTCAAATAAAATGTTTGGAAAAACAAAATTGTCAGTAGTTGAACGGTTGATCAATAATATTATGAGAACTGAGCATTACACTGGGAAAAAAATTAAAGCGTATAAGGTTGTAAAATCTTCTTTTGAAATCATTGAGAAAAGAACTAAGTCTAATCCAATGCAGGTTTTTGTACATGCTCTTCAGAATGCAGCTCCTAAAGAGGAGATAACAAGATTGCGTTTTGGAGGAATATCAGTTCCAAAAGCAGTCGATACAGCTCCTCAGAGACGATTAGATATCGCCCTTCGGAATATCTGTAAAGGGTCAGTTAATTCAAGTCATAAGAATAAAAAGAGTATTGAACTTTGTTTAGCAGATGAAATAATTAAATCCTCAAAAAATGATGTGGCTTCTTTCGCAGTAGCTAAGAAAAACGATGTGGAACGTGTTGCTAAATCAGCTAGATAAAAATTTTTGGTTTATATTGTTAGGGAGTCGTTTGGTATGGGTAAGAAAGAAGATAACATCAAAAAAGCAAAAAATTTAATGAATAAATTAGATTATATTCGTAACATTGGTATAGCTGCTCATATTGATCATGGTAAAACCACATTATCGGATAATCTTCTTGCAGGTTGTGGTATGATGAGTGAGGAGCTTGCAGGTAAGCAGCTTGTCCTTGATTTCGATGAACAAGAATCAGCACGAGGCATTACCATTAACACAGCTTCTGCATCAATGGTACATAATTTTGAAGGAAAAGAATATTTAATTAATTTACTTGATACACCAGGTCATGTTGACTTTGGTGGTGATGTAACACGTGCGATGCGTGCTGTTGATGGGTGTATCGTGCTTGTTTGTGCTGTTGAAGGTGCTATGCCTCAGACAGAAACTGTAATAAGACAAGCCCTCCGTGAAAAAGTTAAACCAGTTTTATTTATCAACAAAGTTGATAGGTTAATCAATGAGCTACGTGTAACACCTGAAGAGATGCAGCAGCGTTTTATTAAAATAATTTCAAAGTTTAATGAACTAATGGATAAGTTGATTCCAGATGAGTTCAAAGGAAAATGGAATGTAAAAGTTGAGGATGGCAGCGTTGCATTTGGATCAGCTTATTACAACTGGGCTATCTCTGCACCATATATGGAGAAAACAGGACTCAGCTTCAAGGACATCTATGATTACTGTAATAAAAATGATCAGAAAACACTTGCGAAAAAAACATCGATTCATGAGGTTTTACTAGATATGGTCGTAGATCATCTCCCTTCCCCGAAGGAAGCTCAGAAATACAGAATACCGCATATATGGAGAGGTGAACAAGAAAGTAATCTTGGAAAAAGCATGATCGAATGTAAAGAAAATGGACCTCTTGCATTGATGGTAACTAAGATTATTATGGATCCTCATGCTGGTGAAGTAGCTGTTGGACGGATGTATAGTGGTAAAATTTTACGAGGTCAGGAAGTTTACGTTGCAGGTATGCCAAAGATGAATCGTGTACAGCAGACTAATCTTATGGTCGGAGCAGATAAAATACCTGTTGAGTATGTAAGTGCTGGTAACATTGTTGCTGCAACAGGTATAAAAGATGCAATTGCTGGTAGTACAGTCACAAGTGATCCAGACGATGAACCTTTTGAGCGAATTGTACATATATCTGAGCCGGTTGTCACAGTCGCTATTGAAGCTAAAAACATGAAGGATTTACCTAAACTAATTGAAGTTCTACATACTGTATCTAAAGCAGATCCCAGTATACAAGTTGATATCAACCAGGAAACCGGTGAGAACCTTATGTCAGGTATGGGAGAGCTTCATCTTGAAATTACTGAATATAGGATAAAAAATGAATATGGTGTTGACATTGTATGTTCTGAACCTATTGTAGTTTACCGTG
Organism: Thermoplasmatota archaeon; assembly: GCA_030605515.1. Taxonomy (GTDB): domain Archaea; phylum Thermoplasmatota; class E2; order DHVEG-1; family DHVEG-1; genus JAUWIE01. The sequence goes on along the minus strand of JAUWIE010000037.1, from coordinate 5,969 downwards.
AATCTGTCGCAAAGAAAAGCCCGAATAAATTTGAAGGGAAATCACCAAATAAACATAACCGTTTCTATTTTGAAGTTGAACCACTCCCTGAAAATATTGTTAAGGCTCTTTATAACAATGAGATACCAAATAATGTCAAGAAATACAAAAAAGAAGTTTTTAAAATACTTCAGGATCTTGGAATGAGTAAAGAAATTGCAAAAGGAGCCTTTGCCATACATGGATTAAATCTTGCTACAGATGTCACTAAAGGAATACAACATCTTTTTGAAACCAGAGAACTTATAAAAGAAGCATTTGATGAAGTAATGAAAAACGGGCCAACTGCAAATGAACCATGCCAAGGGTTGCTGGTCAAATTAGTTGATGCCAAGTTACATGAAGATGCAATTCATCGAGGACCAGCTCAGGTAATTCCTGCGGTTAGAAACTCAATTTATGGTTCAATTACTATTTCTGATCCGATTATTCTTGAACCAATGCAGAAAGTATTTATCAGTACTCCACAGGAGCTCATGGGAGATGCATCTCGTGAGCTTAATCAACGAAGAGCTGTAGTACGAGATATGCTAACTGAGGGTGACTCAGTAAACATCGATGCTAAAGCACCTGTTGCAGATATGTTTGGATTTGCATCAGCTATTCGATCTGCCACTGGTGGTAGAGTGCTTTGGAATACTGAGAACATTGGATTTGAACCGCTTCCTAGACAATTACAAAGTGAAATAGTAAAACAAGTTAGAGAGCGAAAAGGTTTAAAACCAGAGCCTTACCCACCAGAGTATTATATGGATTAAAGTTCTAACTTCCTGAAGTTTAGAAAAAATCAAAAATCATTATAATGGAAACTCAATTACACGTTGAGTGAATACTATGGAGCGAGGAGTTATAAATATTAATAAGCAATATGAACTTGAATATCGTTATTATGACAAAGATACAAAATACAAATATTTTAACAGGAGATTTGAGATATATCTTATAGAAAAGAAAAGTCTTAGGAAAAACTATGTTTTACATATGGATAATTGCGATATTACTACTGGTAAATGGTCACCTCATATTCACAAAGCACCTGAGGTAAATAAAAAAATGTATTTTGGTGTGTCAACGCTTAATTGGAATGATGTAAGGAATAACTTTATAAACTGTATATCTGATGAGATTGGTGAGAGGCATCGTGAGAACGTGAAAAAAGCAGTTGGGAAACTCGCGTCTCCAAAATTATAGATGAGAGATATGAAGAATGTATAAGATTACGCCTAGTGACACTTACATTCGAAAATCATCCAATAAATTATTTATAGTGATCAGTGACAAAGACTTACACAGTGAATGGTGGTGCTGAGAGTGGAAAGCATGCAATTTAAAATAAAATATGCAGCAGCTGACTTTAAAGAATCTAATAAAAAATATTTTAACTATAAGAAACGAAAATTTCTATCAAAAGATTCTTTGCAGATTATAAAAATTGTTGCCATTGTTTTTGCATTGGTGACATCAACCTTAATATTACCTATTGTTGCAGGAGATGGAGAACAAAATCTAAATAATGAACCACCTTACCCGCCGACTGAGCCTTCACCAGTTAATGGCGCAACAGGTGTAGAACTAGATAGTGATCTAAGCTGGACCGGTGGAGACCCTGATCCTGCAGATACAGTTACTTATCATGTTTTTTTTGGTCAAGAAACCTTTTTTCAACTTGTTGGCACAGTCACAGAGGAATATTTTAACTTAGGATTAATAAATCCACCAGTGGAGTATAATACAGAGTATAAATGGCAGATTAGAGCTTTTGATAATAATGATGCTGAAATGTCAGGACCAGTATGGGAATTTACCACATTAGTAAGCAATCCACCTTATACACCAAGTGATCCCTCACCTGCACATTTTGCAGTTGATATTGCAATTGATGTTGATCTCAGCTGGACTGGTGGAGATCCGGATGGAGATAGTGTAACCTATGATGTTTATTTTGGATCAACTCCTCCAATTACACTTGTTGATACAGTTTCAGTAGTGACTTATGATCCGGGGATACTTGCATATAATACAATATATTACTGGCGATTAGTTGCAAGGGACGAACATGGTGTTACTTCAACAGGTGGAAAATGGCATTTCACTACAATATCCTCAGTAGAGAATAATCCACCAGATGTACCTAGTAACCCATCACCCGCTCATGGTGCAACTGGAATTGATTTAGATACAGCTTTAAGCTGGACTGGTGGAGATCCAGATGGAGATCCTGTGACATATTGTGTTTATTTTGGCACTAGTGATAGTCCACCAAACGTAGTAGACAACCAATCAAGTACCACATATTCCATTTCAAATAGTATTGCATATAACACAACTTATTATTGGAAAATTGTTGCCTGGGATAATCAAGGTATGTCAAGTGCGAGCTCAATATGGCAATTCACAACAAAAGAAGAAACCATGCCATCAGAAGATGAATTAGTAATCACAGCTCCAACATCAGTAGATGAGGGAGATAATTTTGTAGTAACAATCACCGCGGATAATAACCCTGTTGATAATGTAAAAATTACCTTCTCAGGTATAACATATTATACTGATACATTGGGGCAAGCATCACTTACTGCCCCATTAGTAGACAAGGATGATAGTTATCTGATTACAGCTACTAAAACAGGATATCAACAAAGCACCAAATGGGTTTCAATTAAAAACAAAGAAGAGACCTTACCAACAATTCAATTAATCTCCCCACATGGTGGAGAAACATGGGAAAACTCTCAAAATATAGAATGGGCTATTTCTTCGTTAAATACCTTAGTTGATTACGCAGTTACCATTCAACTAAGAAACGATGATGACATATGGCTTACAATTGCAGAAGACATTGATATAACATCACCATATCTATGGGATACAACAACAGTATCAGATGGTTATCCATATTATATTTGTGTTATTCTCAAAAGCGATGAAGATCTAGATGGCATATATGAAACACAAGTAAATCAAGATACCTGTGACAATGCATTTGCTGTTGCTAATAACAATACGTATATTGGTTGGATAAAAGGAACTGTTTTTGAAATGGATGGTAACGAAACCGTGCCAATTGAAAATGCAATAGTTTGTATCATATTATCTAATCTTGATAATGTTATCACAAGTCAATGTACTTTTACAGATGAAAATGGAAATTATACTCTAGAAGCCGACATTGGCACATATACTTTGAAAGTAGGTAAAGAAGGTTATACAACTATTACCATAGAAAATGTTAAGGTATGGGCAAATGAGACAACCTTTAAAAATATAACATTAGAACCTGGAAAAGATGAAGAATCAGACTTTATTACATTATTAATTGATGAAGATGATGAAATTCAAGAAGCGATTGAAACTGGTAAAATTGGAGCAAAAGTTATTTTACCTAGTAAAGAGACAACAACTGAGAGTACCGTTGTGTCATATGGTAACGAACAAATAGATATTACGGTCATAGAAATAAAAAAGGATAGTGTTTCATTACTTGTGGACAGTGATATTCAAACTGGAAAAACCATAGTTGTTACAACTGGTTTTGCGTTTAATGATGAAATAGTAGTAAAATATGATGGTAAGGTTATTGAAAGAGCAGATAATTTCGAAGATGCAATTGATTCAAACGATGATGGACCATTTGCAGAATGGTATCAAATAGAAGATAATGAAAAAGCAAAAATAATCATAAGTGTACCACATTATAGTGAACATATAATTACAATATGCACGCTGGAAGAAACATTAAGTAACCTTGTTTCTATAGGAATATATTTCATAATTTGTATGCTAGCAGCTATTATGTTTGTTGGTACTATTTATCTTCGTAAGAAACTGTAAGTAATTTTATATTCTCTTATTCTATTTTTGTTTGCAGTGAGGAGTGATGAGTATGCAAACTGTAAGTTTATTTATATACGCATTTACAACAATTTTTTCCCTAGGGCTTCTGATTGTTTCTATTGCTAGCTTTAGAAAATATAAAAACACGAAATTATTGTTTGTTAGTTTTGTGTTTCTTGTACTTTTCATTAAAAGTATTTTATTTAGTTTTAGTTTATTGTATGAGGGTTTTAATTTGAATCATTTTAGTCCATATCTTGGATTATTTGATTTTATTATTCTCATCTTATTGTTTATCGCAACTCTAAAGAGATAGATCTATGGACGAATCTATTGAATTGAAAACTCGAAGGGAAATCTACGATCTTGTATTAAAACATCCAGGGTTACATTTAAGTAAAATTGCAGAGATGCTAAAAATCAGAATATCACTAGTGGAATATCATTTATTATATCTTGAAAAAAATGAGATATTTGTCGCTGTGAAAGAAAAAGGCTATAAAAGATTTTATGTGCAGGAAAGCAGGATTGGATCTTCTGAGAAAAAAATTCTTTCTATTCTCCGGCAAGATGTTCCCTTAAGAGTTGTATTATTTCTATTAAAAAATCCTCGTTCATCTCATAAAGAGATTTTAAGAAATATTGATAAAGCCGCTTCAACACTTTCATATCACATAAAAAAATTAGTTAAAAAAGATATTATTGATATTCAGGTGATTGGCAAAGAAAAAGGTTATGTTGTATTAAATGAAAAAAAGATAATTGGAATTATTACAAGATATAAACCTTATATGGTTCTTGAAAGTTTCAAAGATGTTTGGAAAGATCTTCAGGTTGATTAAAGAATGCTCTTTATTTAATTGAATGATTTGTATATTTTTTGATTTTTAAAGAATATTATGAAATTGAGAAATGAACATTTTTCAAAATTTATTTTAATTTAAAGATAGTTAAAAATTGAATGATTTCTTGAAAAAATATAATTTTTTATGTTAAATAGAAAGATTTTTATATATTATATCTTATTACTAAGTCGTATCTTTTTAGGGTAACTCTTTTTTGTTCGAAAATCTTCCAATAAAATATTTATATTTATTAATATTAATCCTGTAGATATTAAAAAAGGTGAAAACATGAAAAAGATAAGCAAAGTAATTGATATGCAGAAAGCAATTGTTATCTGCATAGGACTGACAGTACTACTGTCAGGAACGCTTGTAACAGCAAGCACAACCCGCTTGCTAAAAGGAAATACAATGAGCATAGACGACCAAACAGTTGCACCAGGAGACACAAACGTAATAATCCCAGTCAACGGAGAATGGGACCAAACAATCTCAGGATTCAGCATCGGAGTTCAATTCGACTCAACTGTATTCACAATTGTAAATGTTGACAATACAGGAACAATCGCCGAAGACGCATTTGTATTCCAATATACTGAACCAAGCCCAGGACTACTCTCAATTGGAGCTGCTTGGATGCCCGGCAGTTACAAACCCGCTGGGTCAGGAATACTCGCAAAAATCATTGTTGACGTCGACGGAGATGCAATACCAGGAGACTACATATGGGACCTTGGTAATTTTGGAGGAGCTCCACCAGTAGAATGTGCATACTCAGATGAAAATTCTATAGTGTTCTATCCTGATCTCACTGATGGGACAATAACAGTTTCAAGTGATGAGTTCATATGTGCTGATGTGAACCATGATGGTACAGGACCAGATATAGTAGATCTCGTATACCTAGTCACATACATGTTCCAAGGCGGGCCATTACCACCGTGGCTATGTGAATGTGATGTGAACGGTGATGGTACAGGACCAGATATAGTAGATCTCGTATACCTAGTCACATACATGTTCCAAGGCGGACCTGCACCAGTCGACGATTGCTGTGATCCACCATGGGGCGGTCCAAACTAATAATTACCACCCCTTTTTTCTTTTTTCTTTAGACTTCAAACGAATATATTGAGGAGGCAATAAAATGAAAAAAATTAGTAAAATAATGGATATGCAGAAAGCAATTGTTATCTGCATAGGACTGACAGTACTACTGTCAGGAACGCTTGTAACAGCAAGCACAACTGG
>JAUWIE010000118.1 GCA_030605515.1 Thermoplasmatota archaeon | reverse complement strand
GTAATTGAAAAAAAAATTCTTGTTGGTGAACTTACTTTACATCAGTTAATTAGAAAATTTTATAGTGCTACTCAATATCATCCGATTGTAGAAGATGAAGAAGGTTGATTTAAACGCAGATAGACTCAGTATTTAATGTTTTATTGTTAATTGCTATTGGTTTGATATTTGCAAGGATATTTGGATATTTATTCCATAGATTAAAGCAATCACCGGTAATTGGTGAGATAATAGCAGGTATAATATTAGGGGGGCTTATTTTAGCTTTTTTTTATGGGGAAAACTCATATTTTTATTATTCAAACTTACCATTGCCTCAGCTTGATTTTAAATCTATTGAATTTACTTTTTTAACTGAGATTGGAATCTTATTTTTACTTTTCATTTCTGGGCTTGAAGTTAGATTATCACATTTAAGAAAAACAGAGAAAGCATCATCTTATGTTGCCATTGGGGGTATCATTTTACCATTAATTCTAGGAATTTTATCAGGATTACTCTTTGGATTTGAACTAATTGAAAGTATAGTAATTGGTTTGATTTTAATTGCAACTTCTGTAGGTGTAACTGTTAGAACACTTATGGACTTACATGTTTTAGATAGCGATGTAGGTTCAACGATACTAGGTGGAGCTGTTATTGATGATGTTGTAGGTATAATACTACTTGCTTTTGTACTTGGTATTGGATCGATTATGACTGTGGTATGGACTGGACTAAGAATAGCAATTTTCTTCTTTGTATTTTTATATCTTGGATTAAAGGTTATTGATAAAATCCTTGATCTTGGTGAAAAAATACATTTGTCAAAAGCATTTTTAAGTATTTCACTTGCTATTCTTTTTATTTATTCTTTTTTTGCTCATAAGGCAGGGATAGCAGGTATTATAGGTGCTTTTGTCGCAGGAATATTAATAGGGCAAAATGTTCGATCAAGTAAGATTATTGATGATGTTAAGGCTATTGGTTATGGATTTTTTATACCTCTCTTTTTTGTAGGAGTTGGGTTAAGTTTATGGGCTGTTAATCTGGATATTTCATTAATTACAACAATTGGAGTTATTTTAATTGTTATTATTATAGTTAGTATAGTAGGGAAAATAGTGGGATGTGGAATTGGAGCAAAGCTTGCTGGTATGAGTAATAAGGAATCATTACAGATTGGTGTTGGTATGATTCCTAGAATGGAATTAGCATTAATTATTGCAACTGCTGCTATATCAAGAGGTCTTCTTGTGGGAGATGTTGCACATCAGATTCTTGTTGTAACTGTTCTTTTAACATTTATTACCACCTTAATCACACCAGTTTTGATTAAGGCTTCATTTTAAAAAACTATAGCTTATTACAAATCTGATCATGAGATATTTATTTGAACTTTCTAAAGAACATAAGACATTACCAACATCAGAGGTTTTTTCATGTTTAAAAGCTGAGATGATCAATTATAATATTATTGAGTCAAATGAAGATGTTTTGATCATTGAGACAATTGAAAAAGAAGATAAAATAAAAAAATTAGCAGATAAATTAGCGTTAACATTTTTTATAGATGAATTCTTGTTTTCTTGTGTTTCATCAGCTGAAAAGATAAAAAAAAAAGCAATAGATTATCCTATTAAAAAAAATGGTTCAGTAGCAATAAGATATAGAAACAGATCAGATAATACTATTGATTCACAATCAATTGTTCAACCTTTAGCAGAAATATATTCAAATAAAAGGAAGGTAATATTAGTAAAACCTGATATTGAAATACGAGGAATAATAACAAAGTCAACTGTATATGTTTGTTTAAAAATCAAAGAGGTAAATAGAAGGCAATTTGAACAAAGAAAAGTGCAATATCGCCCATTTTTTTCTCCTATCTCAATACACCCAAAACTTGCAAGGAGTTTAGTTAATATAGCATGTGTAAAAAAAAATGAAGTATTACTTGATCCTTTTTGTGGCACTGGTGGCTTGTTACTAGAAGCGGGTCTTATTGGTATAAAAATAATTGGAAGTGACATTGAAAAAAAAATGATTGAAGGAAGTAAAATAACTATGGATTTCTATAAGATAAATAACTATGAGTTATTCTGTTCTGACATAGGTGATATCAAAAAAAAAATTGGTAAGGTTGACGCTGTTGTAACTGATCTACCCTATGGTAAAGCAACTACGACCAAAGGAGAGGATATCAAACAACTTTATGATCGTGCTTTTAAAAACATTTCACATGTTTTAAAACAACAGGGCAAAGCTGTAATTGGATTATCAAACAAGGATATGATATATCTTGGTGAAAAATATTTAACATTGATTGAAGTCCATGATTTCCGCGCTCATCGTAGCCTTATTCGTTATTTTGCGGTATATCAAAAATAACCAAAATACTTTTACTAGTGATATATAATCTGTTTTTTGAAAATGACGCAGTTAAGTATTATATTTCTTGGAACTGGCGGTAGCTGGCCTACTGTGAAACGAAACGTATCATCAATAGCTTTGAAAAGAGGTAGTGAAATATTACTATTCGATTGCGGTGAAGGAACTCAGCGGCAGTTTCAGAAATCAAAACTAAGTTATATGCAAGTCTCAAAAGTATTTGTCACACATTTTCATGGTGATCATTTCTTAGGGCTTCCTGGGCTTATCCAGACAATGCAACTTAATGATAGAGACAAACCTTTGCATATCTATGGCCCTACAGGAATGATTATGCTTCTTCAGCAGCTTTTATCACTTGGTTATTTTAAACCAAATTATGAGATAATAGCGCATGAGGTAAAAAATGGAGATTCACTTGATTTTAATAAATATACAATACATGTCATGAGTGTTAAGCATGGTATTCCTGCATTTGCTTATGCAATTGAGGAAGATATGAGACCTGGTAAATTTAATAAACCTAGAGCTCTTGAGCTTGGTATTCCAGAGGGGCCGTTGTTTAGTAAATTACAAAAAGGGGAGTCTGTAACATTAAAAGATGGTAGAAAAATCACACCCGAATTGGTACTTGGCCCCCAGAGGAAAGGAAGGAAAATTGTGATATCTGGTGATACAAAACCATATGAAAAAATGATTGATTTCTCAAAAGATGCAGATGTTTTAATTCATGATGCAACATTTGATTCAGAGCTTGAGGATGTATCAAATGAGTATGGTCATACTACTGCATTTCAGGCTGCTGAAATTGCGAAAAAAGCAAATGTTGGAAAATTGTTTTTAACTCATATTAGCCCTAGGTATTTGGATCATCGGATTTTAGAAAATGATGCACAAAAGATATTTAAGGATTCATTTGTAGCTAAAGATTTCCAAGAATATGATGTAAAATTGAAGAAATAATTAGAAATCACTTATTTTCTGAGTTTTTTATTTTTGACCCAAGACAATTTCCTAAATGTTTTGTTGCTTCCATTTCAAAGACAAGAGGAGCATCTGTTGCCCATCCTCCAAATGCTTTAACTACTTCTTCTATTGATAGTTCTTTATTTGTGCCGAACCAATTTTTTTGTTGCAGTTGTTCATTATCAACAAATGCAAAAATTTTTTCCCCCTCTTCACTTTCATCTTTTGGTGCAATAAATAAATTAAATGTTGATTGGTTACCATCTCTATCTTGTTTATAGAATATACAACTAGTTGAAGTTGATTGATAAATACCATATTTATGTACCATTTTTTATACCTCCTAAATACTATATATAGTCTTTATGTTTTTAAGACTAACGTTATTGAAAAAAATATTTTTAATATTCTAGTAAAAAGAATAATCATAACTAAATTTATATTATCATTTTAAAATTTAACTTCGAAATTTGAAATAAATCATTTTTTTATTTCTAAAGCAAGTGTTCTAGCTATATTCCCAATCATTGATATTTCTGCTATGAATTTTATTTCTCTTGCTTCTTCAACAGTTGATATTTCGCCAACAATTTTCATATTAATATCACTACACCGCAATCTTTGTTTTTCCTATTATTTGTAAAATAACTTCACACATTTTTTCTTTGAAACAATCTCGATCGTAATCGTTTATTATTACTGGTTTTCTCAAATTATTAGAATTTAACGTGGATTCTATTTTTCCATTAATATAACCAATAATCATTTTGTTGCTAAGTGGTGATTTGTGTTTCAGTAAAATCTCAGTTGCCTCTATGATCTGAATTTTTAAATATCTTTTATCATAGGCGCTAATTTTTACATTTGATGTAAGTGTAAGATCTACCATTTCATCTATAACTTTAATTATTTGTTTTTTCGTTATTATCACCCTTCTCTAACAATTTTTTCGAGATTTTTTCCCTTCCAATATAATGATATTCTCTCTTATCTCTTATATTGATAACAAATTTTATATCAGAGTAATTACAATTTAATGTTTATTATAACCTTCTTAAAATAATTTATGTACATATAATAACAAAATTTATATATAAGTATGTGAATAATATATAATAGTGTAAAAATAATAAAAAAAATAACTTTGGTGTTATAATGGTAACAGTCAGTCATGCAGTAAAAAATTCAATAAAAAGACAGGTCTTATTACAAGAAGCAATCAATCATGGAATTGTATCTTTTAACAAACTAGCTGAAAATCTCAAACCAAAAATAGAGGCAGAATTAGGAAAAAAGGTAAAACGATCAGCAATAGTAATGGCTCTACGGAGATACTCAGAAACATTAGAAAAAAAACAAAAAAAACCGGTGTTTAACTATTTTAGAGAAACCATCCTTAAAACCGATGTTTGTTATATAATAGTTGAGGAATCATCGACATCAATTGATAAAATACAACAATTATATAATGAGATAAATTTTAAAAGAGGTGGTGTTCTTAATGTTATACATGGAAACTATGAGATGGGAATAGTAGCTAATCAAAGATATAAAGAAAAACTACTAGAGTTGCTAGGCAATGAAAAAATCTTAAATGTAGTTGAAGACCTTGTAGTAATATCACTAACATACTCAAAAGATTTCTTGTTTCAACCAGGTGTGATGTATAACATATTAAGATTTGTAGCTTGGGAAGATATTAATGTTTTAGACATAATTCTTACACCGCAAGAATTGAGTCTTGTCATAAAAAGAAATGATACAGTTCGCTGTTATAATACATTAGAAAGATTAATTAAACCATTTGCTGAAAAACAAAAGTAAAATGAAGTTTTTTTAAATTATTTTAGCAGATATATTTTAATAAAATAAAAGGTTATTAAAAATCATAATTTTATTTAACCCCTCAAACTATTATCATATGATTTTTTATGAAAGAACGTCCCTCATATGATCAATACTTTATGGAAATGGCTTACGTTGTTGCTAAAAGAAGTACATGTCTAAGAAGAAAAGTCGGTGCAATACTCGTAAAAGATAAACATATTCTTAGTACAGGCTATAATGGAGCACCTAAAGGTCTTAAACATTGTAGTGAAGTTGGCTGCATTAGAGAAAAACAAAATGTTTCGTCGGGAGAAAGACATGAGTTGTGTAGAGGTCTACATGCAGAGCAAAATGCAATTATTCAAGCCGCTGTTTTTGGAACATCAATAAAAGATTCTGTATTATATTGTACTAATACACCTTGTATCGTTTGTGTTAAAATGCTAATTAATGCAGGTGTAAATGAAATTATATTTTCAGGGGATTATCCAGATGATCTAGCAAAAAAAATGCTAGGTGAAAGTAAGATAAAAATAAGAAATTTAAAAAAATTACTCTCCTAATATTGAAAAAATGAGAAAAATATAAATACTAACGAATGAATAACGAGGTAGAGGAGATTATGAAGCGAAAGAGATCATTTGTATTGGATGAGAAAGATGATAAAGCCGTTCTATTATTCTCAGAACTAGGTATGCCAAAAAACCTTGCGAAAACATTGATGTATATTTCACAGGTTGAAGAATGCCGTTCTGCGGATGTTGAACAAGGAGCTGATCTTAGACAACCTGAAGTAAGTGTTGCGATGCAGGAGTTAAGAAGACGAGGGTGGGCAAAGAAACGAGATCTGAAGAAAAAAGGAAAAGGAAGACCTGTACATATTTACAAGCTCACGAAACCTTTACCAAATATTCTGAAGAACTTCGAAGACGAAAAAATGAAACAAGTGTCAACCATCAAAAACGATTTGGGTGACCTTCAGAATCTAATATCGCAATATAAAAAATAATTTTTCAAATTCCGATTCTAAAAGGGCTATCCCCTTTCTTTCTATAATTTTTAATAAATTTAAATAGCATGGTTATCGGTGAGATAAAAGTGAAAAAAAGAGTTAAAAATATATTTAACAATTTAAGTAAAAAACCTGATATTATTGTAATTAAAAATTCCATTGAGCCATTTATTGATAATAATTTTTTTTATGTAACCGGACTTGAAAAAGGTATTTTTGAAGGAGCAGTAGCAATTTTACATAGTGATGGGAATTTAGATTTATTGGTATCGGAACTTGAAGAAGAAAGTGCAAAGAAATCTGATGTTAATCTTCATGTTTATAAAAATAAAAACGATTTTGAAGAATATTTGATAAGATTTATTTCTTCTGCTAAAAAAATCGGGATAAATTTTGCTGGACTCTCTCATAAAGATTTTAATAAATTTAGTGAAAAATTCACTAAATCAAAGTTTGTTGATATTTCAGATGCGCTTGCTAAAACTAGGCTTATTAAAGATGATTTTGAGATAGCACAGATTAAGAAATCATGTAGAATCGCTGATGAAGTTATGAAGAAAATTCCAGAATTATTAAAAGAAGGTGTTTATGAGTATGAAGTAGCTGCAGAGATTGATTATTTATTTCAGAAGAATGGTGCTGATAAACCTGCTTTTGAAACGATTTCTTCTTTTGGAAAAAACACTGCAGAGCCACATTACAGTCATGGAGATACTAAATTGAGAAAAGGGGATTTTGCATTGTTTGATTTCGGTGTATGTTTTAGAAAATATAACTCAGATATTACAAGGACTTTTATGTTTGGAAAGGCAAATGAAAAGCAAAAAGAGATGCATAGAATCGTTTTAAATGCACAGAAAATCGGATTTGATACAATTAAACCAGGTATAAAAGCAAACGAAGTGCATAATGCCGTAAATTCTTATATTGATAACACACGTTTTAAAGGAGGCTTTATTCATTCCACCGGGCATTCTCTTGGTCTTGCTGTTCATGATGGCGAAGTAGGATTAAGTGCTGATTGTGATGTTAAATTAAAAGAGAACATGGTTTTTACTGTTGAACCTGGCGTTTATATACCTGGTTTTGGTGGTGTCAGAATTGAAGATGATGTTTTAATACAAAGAGATGGAGTTGAAATTTTTACAAAAACAACGAGAGATTTAATTGAGGTTTAGATCTTCTTTTTTTTGTTATCCATTACCTTTTTATGAGATTTGTGGATATGGCTTTTGGTGGTTTCTATAAACTGGTATGATGAAGTTAAATATATTAGAAGTCAAGCAAAGAAAAACAATGAGTTTTTTGCTAACTCAATTCCAATGATAGCAAGTGAAAACGTTTTATCTCCACTTTGTAAAGAGATGCTTATTACTGATTTTCATGGTAGATATGCTGAGGGTACTCCTGGGCATAGATACTATGAAGGATGTATGTTCTTTGATAACGTTGAAGAAAAAGCAATGGAGCTTGCTAAAAAATTATTTAAATGCAACTATGTAGATGTTCGACCAACTGCTGGAACAACTGCAAACATTGCGATTCTAAAAGCACTTATGAAACCAGGTGAATCAGCAACTGTACTGGATCTTGCTAATGGTGCTCATATTTCTTTTGGTAAATGGGGTGCCGCTGGTGTCAGAGGTATTAATCTTATTTCTTATCCGTTTAATGATGAAGAGATGAATATTGATGTTGATGGTGCTGTAAAACTTATTAAAAAGGTAAAACCAAAGCTTGCATTAAATGGCCGTTCTGTGTTTTTGTTTCCTAGTCCAATAAAAGAAATTGCAGAGGCAGCACATGATGTTGGTGCATATCTTATTTATGATGCAGCTCATGTTCTTGGACTGATTGCTGGTAAACAATTTCAAGATCCGCTTAGAGAGGGTGCGGATGTGATGAGTGGTAGCACTCATAAAACCCTTCCTGGGCCGCAGGGTGGAATGATAATATCTGATCATAAAGGAGATACCGATGATGATAAATCATTTTTAAGAAAACTTGGCTTTGGAGTTTTTCCAGGTGTTACATCTTCTTATCATCTTCATCATGTTGCAGCAAAAGCAATTGCGTATGCTGAACATCTAGAATATGGAGAGGCATATGCAAAACAAATAATAAAAAATGCACAGTACCTGGGACAAGCACTAAATGAAAGAGAGTTCAAAGTATTTGGTGAAAAACTAGGATTTACAAAGTCTCATCAAATATTACTTGAAATAGGGCCTAAAAAAGGAAAAGAGGCATCAAAAAAACTAGAGCAAGCGGGAATAATTACAAATATGAACACAATACCTGGTGACAAAGATCCATTAAACCCATCTGGTCTTAGACTGGGAACACCAGAGCTTACAAGAATAGGAATGAAAGAAAAAGAAATGGATGATATCGCTGATTTCTATGAACGAGCATTATTAAAAGATGAAGATGTGAAAAAAATAAAAGCTGATGTTAAAGAATTCAGAAAAGATTTTCAAGAACTCCATTATTGTTTCAAAGAAGGATTTCGTGGATATGACTATTTTAAGTTGATATAGAATGTTTGTAGCAATTACTGGCACACCTGGAACAGGTAAGAGCTCTACCTCAATTATTCTAAGGGAAAAAGGATTTAATGTAGTTGATTTAAATAAAATTGCAATTGAAAATGATCTTTTAGTGGGCATTGATAAAAAACGTGATTCAAAGATAATAAACATTAGTGGATTAAATGATCATATTAAAAAGAGATATGCCGCAAATGAAATCGTGTTTATAGAAGGACATTTATCGCATTTATTAAAAAGTATAGAGAATGTAATTATTCTTAGATGTCATCCTTTAACTTTGAGAAAAAGACTTGATACAAAAAAATGGAATGATGAAAAAATTAAGGAGAATATAGAAGCAGAAGCTTTAGATATAATACTATGTGAATCATTTGAGATTCATTCTGAAAAAAAGATTTTTGAAGTTGATACAACAAATATATCTGTAGAATCTGTAGCATCTTCAATTATTGAAATTGTAAAAAATGAGTTCAGACCTATGAAAAAATATAATATAGGAAATATTGATTGGTCTGAAGAATTATTAAATAATTATTAATAAGAGTAGAGCTGAAAACATATGGTTCTTGATGGTCAGAGAGAAAATATTGATCCTGTTTTATCTGCAGTCGCAAAAAAATTTTTAAAGATAAATCCTGATGTGTTGACTTGGTTATCCGTGGTTTTTGCTTTTGCTGCTGGATTGTTTTTTTATTTTTCTTCTCCTGAAGAAGAGTTAATTAATTATTATCTGTTTTTTGCAGTTTTATTTGTATTTTTAAATGGTGTGTTTGATGCTATTGATGGAAAAGTAGCAATTCTTACTAATAAGGCATCCGTGCGAGGTGATTTTCTTGATCATGCATTAGATAGATTTGCTGATGTTTTTATTGTCGGTGGTCTTGCATTAAGCTCATGGTGTGACACTAGAATAGGGCTTTTGGCAATGGTAGGAATGCTTCTTACAAGTTATATGGGAACTCAATCACAAGCTGTTGGATGTAAACGCGATTACTCGGGATTACTTGGAAGAGCAGATAGACTTGTTCTACTTATGATTGTACCTGTTATTCAGCATGTTTTTCTTCGTTTAAACATCCAGCTTCCAGGGGGAGTTACTCTAGTTAATGGTATATTTCTACCATGGAAAATATCCATTCTTGAAATTGTTTTAATTTATTTTGCTGTTGTTGGTATTATAACTTCTGTTCAACGATTTTATGGTACGCTGAAATGGTTCAAGAAATAAGATAATATTATTAATCCAAACTTCTCCGATCTAATAAAGTTAGCAGCATATTGATACAATAACCATTTTTTTAAAAATTACTAATTATTATTAAACAAATAACATTATTTATATAGAATATCTATATGGTGGTGGACCTGCACCTGTCAGTAATTATTGCGGATAAAATTCTCTCTTTTTATCCTCAAAATAATAATGGGATTTTTTTTCTAATTTAATAGATAAATGTTAAAATAAAGAAAAATATAGCAATAATAATTAATTAAGAGAAATGAAGAAGAACTTAAAGTGGTTTAAGAAAAATGAGTGAAAATAAAAAAAAAGCCATTGTTGTTTCATTAAACGATGATGTATCTGAGATAGTCCAGTTAGCTGATTCTTTTGAGTATGAAATAATAAAAACATATATTCAACATAGAAAAACACCTGATGTGAACAGTTTTATTGGCCCTGGTAAAGTAGATGAGGTTAAAGATTTCATCGAAAATTTTGATAGTGGTACTATTGATTTGATTATAATCAATAGTGAGTTAAAACCTTCACAGTGGTTCACCCTTGAAAAAAAACTAAACATTGATGTATATGATCGGGTGAGACTTATCCTAGCAATTTTTGAGGAAAGAGCTGATCGAAAAGAAGCTAAACTTCAAGTTAGACTTGCGCAGCTTAATTATGAACGGCCTTTTGTACGGGAGCTTATTCATCGTGCAAGAGCTGGGGAACATCCGGGTTTTATGGCAGGTGGCGAATATCAAGTTGATGACTATTATGAAGTGATAAAAAAACAAATGAAAAAAATAAGAGGAAACCTAAAAAAAATTAGAGATGAACGAGAGGTACGTAGACAGCATAGACACATCAGTGGTTTTTATCTTGTTTCGCTTGCTGGGTATACAAATGCTGGAAAAAGTAGTCTTTTAAATTTGTTATCAGGTGAAAAGGTAAAAGTTGAAGGTAGATTATTTTCAACTCTATCTACAACAACACGGAGAATCAATGATAATAATTATCCGATACTATTAACTGATACTGTTGGTTTTATACAAAATCTTCCTGCATGGATAATTGACGCGTTTCATTCTACTCTTGAAGAAATTGAAGCTGCTGATATTGTTCTTCTAGTTGTATATGCTAGTGAAAAAGATGAAACAATTGCTATGAAATTAGAAATATCACTAGAAGAAATTATTGAGATGGGTGTAGAATCTCCGATTATTATAGTATTTAATAAAATTGATTTGATCTCCAAAGATGTAATTGATACTAAAATCGATTATTTGGGAAATATCGGGTTGTTAAAAAATAGAGAAATAATTCCAATATCCGTTAAAAACAAGGAAAACCTTAATGCATTGATGGAATGTATCTATAAATTACTACCTAATATTGTTAGTATAAAACTCAAATTACCAATAAATGAAAAAACTCAGTCATTTATTTCATGGGTTTACAAAAAAGCATATGTCTCTAGTATTTCATATTCTGATTATGTTACTATCTGTATTGAATGTAATTCAAAAATTAAAGGTAAAATACTATTCAGATGTAAGGATCTAAATGGATTTGTAATTTAATAAAAAACTAAAAGATTTAATAGATTCTATCAACGATGATGCTGGAGGGGACAAAGGCATATATTGACAGTATTATGTTAATGGTGATATTCCAATGGTTGGATGTGACAACTATGAGGTTTCAAACGGAGATTATATTGAATGGAGATTTGAAGTATCACCTTATTAATTTTTAATAAACTTTATATTACAAAACGATATAATGGTTGAGCATACGGAGGAAAATATTATGGCTATTGGTTTCGTACTAATAAGCGCAGCACCAGCACATGAACATGAAGTTTACAATAAACTCTCTAAGGTACCCGAAATTGTTGAATTACACCCTCTCTTTGGAGAGTACGATCTCATAGCTAAAATTGAAGCTGAAGACTTTGAAAAACTCGGTAACATTGTTGTAAACAATATTCGATCAATAGAAGGAGTAATTGATACTAAAACATTAACTGGAACAAAATTTTAGGTAGGTGAAAGAAAGAATGCTTATTAATTATTTTATGGGTATGTTGACGCTAGTATTTGCAATTGCAAGTGTTATTGCAGGAATATTTACCGCATATTTCGGATCAGGAAAAAGCAGAGCTGTAGGAGCAATACTGATTGTTATCGGTCTCGTTGTACTTTTCGTTTTTATGTATGGCGCTGGTTTTCTATCATTTATGGGAACACCAACTAGCGGTAGTATACTATCTTTCGGTGGTACTATTGTTAGCGGTATTGCAGCAGTCATTGGCGCAGTAATTGGAGCATTAATTGCTCTTGGAATATTTCTACTAGCGATAATGAAAGCTTAAACAATCATATTAATAAAAAATTCATGAATCCTTGTATCCCTTGTAAGTTCAGGGTGAAATGAGAGGGCTAGGAATTTATCCTGCCTAGCCATAATTATTTTTTTATCAATTTTTGCAAGAATTTCACAGTTACCGCTAGTTTTAATTATTCTTGGGGCTCGTATAAAAACAGCATAATATGGTTTAGTAAATCCGTTTATATTGATATTTCTTTCAAAAGAAAATTTCTGCCGACCGAAAGCATTTCTCTCAACTTCAATATCCATAGCATTTAATAATTTCAGATCATCATTAGTTTTACCAACTATTTTTTTAGCAAGTAAAATACAACCAGCACATGTACCAATAATAGGAAGACTATTATCCTTAATTCTATCGATAATTGTTTCAAATAAACCTGATTTGTATAAAATATTTGAAATAGTTGAACTCTCACCACCTGGAAAAATCAGTGCATCAATATCATCTATTTCTTCCTTATATTTTACAATAAAAACTTCTCCATTAGCTTTTTTTGTTTTATCAAAAGCATTTCTCATGGAGATAACATGTTCAGAAACATCACCTTGAATACCCAAAACTCCAATTGATAAATTCTTTACCATCCCCTCTCCTGGAATAACTCCCCTTGAGGTATTTTTTCAATTTCTAAACCTGGCATTGCATCTCCAAGATTTTTACTAACTTTAGCAATTATCTCTGGATCATTATAATTTGCTACAGCTTCAACAATAGCTTTTGCTCTCTCTTTAGGATTGTTTGATTTAAAAATCCCTGATCCAACAAAAACACCATCACTTCCAAGAAGCATCATTATCGCAGCATCAGAAGGAGTAGCTATTCCTCCAGCAGCGAAGTTTACAACTGGTAAACGTTGGTGAACCCTCTTTATATCATCTAAAATTTTATAAATACCATTTTTCACAACTTTGTAGGTGTATTCTTCAAAGATTAGAGTATCATCGTTTACAGTTTCTCCAGTTATTGTTTTAATTGAGTTTATATAGCTCTCTGAGTACTCCTTTGCAAGCTTATGTAATTCTGAGTTATCCATATCTCCAACTTTCTTAATCATACCTTGAACCATTCTCTGATGTCTTATTGCCTCAATGATATTACCTGTTCCAGCTTCTCCTTTAGTCCGTATCATAGCAGCACCCTCCCATATCCTACGAACAGCTTCACCAAGATTTCTACAACCGCAAACAAAAGGTACTTTAAATTTTCTTTTATCAACATGATAAAAAGGATCTGCTGGAGTGAGAACTTCAGATTCATCAATCATATCAACACCTAATGATTCAAGAGCGTAAGCTTCAGCAAAATGACCAATACGAACCTTAGCCATAACAGGAATATTAACAGAGTCCATTATCTCCTGAATAACAGCTGGATCAGCCATTCGCGCTACTCCACCATCAGCACGGATATCAGCTGGAACTCGCTCAAGTGCCATAACAGCAACAGCACCGCTATCCTCAGCTATTCCTGCTTGCTCTGAATTAGTCACATCCATAACAACTCCGCCTTTCTGCATTTTAGCAAAACCTTTTTTCAATAATGCAGTACCAATTTTAAGTTTTGATTCATCAGATTCTATCATTATTATTAGTCTCCCAACATATCAAAATTTTAAACTGATATCTACAACTCACTATTAAGAACTACGGTTATCTAAATACTAATAGCAAAAAAAACAATACTAAAAAAAGATTCTTTTATCGTTTATTTTTCATTTCTCCGATCATTTCTTTACCAAAAGAAGTTATTCCATAAAGTTTAATATTTCTGCCCCCACTTTTCTCCTCAATTAAATTTAAACTGAGAAGTGACTCTTCTACTTTATATCTGGAGTCCATACCTCTGATAGCACCAATTACATTTGTAGGCGTTGTTTTAACATTATACGCTATTTCAGAGGTATAACTACAGCTAGGGCTTATTTCAAAAAGATATTCAGCAATCTTTTTTCTAATAATACTTCTCCTTAAAGCTCTTACTACTAAAGGCCGCTCTATCCTATTATTAGATTGCGAATTACTTCTAACTTGCATCCCATCCATCCATCTTCATAAAATGTATAGAACTTCTCATTTATAAATTCGTCGCTTTATGGATATTCATATGCATATTCACTTGCATATTCAATTACACATACACTCTTTCAAATATATATGTTTTTACATATTCAGCTACATGCTCATATACACTATCAAATGCCAAAAAAGCTTAAAAAAAGAACACAATTTAGGTTATAGGTCGCGATGGATGAGCTGATAACAATAAAGCAGGTGAAAAGTTTTCCAAAAAATTCAAAAAAACCGTTCTATATTAAAATAAAAAAAGGCGATATCGGAAGTATTGGTATCGGTGCGATGATCGTTTTTATCTCGATGGTTCTTGTTGCTGGTATCGCTGCATCAGTCCTTGTACAGACCGCTAATCGTCTTGAATCTCAGGCTATGACTACTGGTGCTCAGACTACTGCTGAGGTTGCTACAGGTATTCGTGTTGTTGATATAGAAGGGCAAAAAACTACATTAATTCAGCAGTATAATACATCAACTAACCTACTTTGGAATTATTCTGGTAGACAAGATGGTAGCACATCGTTTCGAGGGTGGCATAACTATACTCGTCTTCATAATATGACCATTACTGTTGCTCCAAGAGCAGGATCTATGGATATTGATCTTGGAGAATGTGTAATAGAGATTTCAAACTCAACAGCGAAATGTCTTCTGAC
>JAUWIE010000026.1 GCA_030605515.1 Thermoplasmatota archaeon | reverse complement strand
GTCAGAAGACATTTCGCTGTTGAGTTTGAAATCTCTATTACACATTCTCCAAGATCAATATCCATAGATCCTGCTCTTGGAGCAACAGTAATGGTCATATTATGAAGACGAGTATAGTTATGCCACCCTCGAAACGATGTGTTACCATCTTGTCTACCAGAATAATTCCAAAGTAGGTTAGTTGATGTGTTATACTGCTGAATTAATGTAGTTTTTTGCCCTTCTATGTCAACAACACGAATACCTGTAGCAACCTCAGCAGTAGTCTGAGCACCAGTAGTCATAGCCTGAGATTCAAGACGATTAGCGGTTTGTACAAGGACTGATGCAGCGATACCAGCAACTAGTACCATTGCGATAAATACGATCATCGCACCGATACCAATACTTCCGACATCCTCTTCCCTTAATATTTTACATAGTTTTCTCATTTTTTTCATCCTCCTTAGTACAGATCATACACAGTATCAGATAACGATGAAGGCACCCTAAACGAGAACACACCGAAGCTCCCTTCTTCAGGAATTACCTGTCCCCAAACATTATCTCTTGTCTTTAAACCATCCGTGGTATCTGGAAAAATATTCGTACAATTCATGCATAACATAACTGCATCTCCTCTATTGATAACTGGTGTAGATGCACTAATTGAGCTATCAGCATCCGAAAGTACTAATATACCAAAATCCTCTTTAGAAAGATTGCCCCATCCCATTGTATATGAACTAAATATTTGTCCATTCCAACTGTTAACAGTAGTATTAAAGATATACGTGGAATTTGAACTGTTATAGGATAATAATGTCTTTTTTGCACCATTACTCAATTCAATAACAGTTGTTTTCAAATCTATATCATTTGAACCTGCACGTGGTTTAATTGAAATAGTCAACCAGTTAACAGAGTTAGATTTTGTTGCACCAGTAGATGTTTTATTGACATGTCCCTCTATATCAAACACTGCGATACCAGTTGATACCTCAGATGTAGTTTCTTCACCAGTGTTCATTGCTTGTATCTCAAGGGTGTTAGCGGTTTGTACAAGGACTGATGCAGCGATACCAGCAACTAGTACCATTGCGATAAATACAATCATCGCACCGATACCAATACTTCCGACATCCTCTTCCTTTAATATTTTACATAGTTTTCTCATTTTTTTCATCCTCCTTAGTACAAGTCATACACAGTATCAGTATACGAAGCTGGAGTTCTAAACGAGAATACACCCGATGCTCCATCTTCAGCCTGAACCATGCCCCAAACATCTGTTCGCTCTCCTACTTTCTGATTGAAAACTTTACCTGTATCACAGAAAATTGTCAACAAGACCTTATCCCCTCTGTTGATGACTGGTGCAGTTGCTGTACAAGAACTATCTGAATCCTCTAGAACAATTACTCCAAAAGTCTGCGCATCTAAGCTACTATAAAACGACGCAGTAAAAATATCACCTTTAATTGCACCTTTAGAATTCCAATAACTACTACTATATTTAAGGACATTTTTCATGTTTGTATCTGATATCTCAATATATGTTTGAGAAAGATCAATTTCTCTTGACCCTGCTCTTGGTGCTACCAATATAGCTATATAATCAATATCTGTTGCAACATGTCCTTCAACATCTCTTACTGCTAAACCAGTAGCTACCTCAGCTGTGGTTTCTTGACCGGTCTGCATCGCTTGAATCTCCAAACGATTAGCTGTTTGTACTAAAACACTAGCAGCAATACCGGCAACAAGAACCATCGAGATAAAAACGATCATCGCGCCAATTCCAATGCTTCCAACATCTTTTTTTCTTAATATTCTACATATTTTATTTCCCATCTTCTTTACATCCCTCCTATGAAGTTGCTTTTAACAACTATATTAGAGTGCTATCCCTCACTAATAAGTGTAAGCTTTATATATTTTATTTGCAGGTGAGTATCCATAGGTATATGCAGGTAATTATGTCGGTGGCTATTTGTAAAAAATCAGGATTCAAAATCAGTGAATAGATTAAAATACTTATATTTAACCATAATTTCTATGTGAAAATAGAGGATCTGCCTGTATAACCTACGTTCCGGCTTCGCTCCCTCGGCAAACCCTTCACCCCTTCAGGGTTTCGGTCATGCTGCATCCCCGCTCAGCGGATATCAACACGGCAGTATTTGCCGACAGTCATCAATGACAAATACATTATGATGAATTTGCTGGTTTCTACAATAATCACTTGATTCCTCCAAAGTTTTTCAGTCCTGTTGACTCATGATGTTCGTGTCCGCTCCAGAAACCACCCCGTGGATATCTTTTACGGAAACCAGGATGCATTTCAAACATTTTTTTAGAACTATAGGATTTTAACATGATCTCAGCATCTTCCAATGAATACTTCTTTGGAACATTTACCTGGAAATGAACATGGTTTCCAGCGAAACCGAAATCGCCGAACTCAAATCCAAAACGTTCCAGATCTTGGAATACCTGGGTACAGGTATTAATATTGGATTGTTTTCTTGCGTAGTTGAATCGGCATTTGGTTGTAAACATCATAGTCACCCAGTTGTTCCGTGTGTCACCAGCTGGTTTTTTATAGCATCCGCTACTTACAATATTCATATTTTTTATGTCTCCTGTCGCGCCTTTATAGGGTAGGCCCCTAAACGGCCTGCCGTATGCGACAGAAAAATGATATGTAAAAAAACTAAAAAAAGCTAGACGGCTTCTTCATCTGCGGGTCTTCTGCTACGCTACAGACCATGCAGTATTACCAGCTGGAATGGATAAATTGTCACTATCTATTTTTTCCGTGAAATTAGTTTTCCCCATTCTTCAACTTCGCTTTCAAGCTGTAATAACCCTAGATCAACACCCATATCCTTAATCAACAATGTATGATCTTCACTTAAAGTATTATGTAACTCTTTTATAAAAAAATGACCAGCGCCACTTCCAAGGTTTCTATTCATTATTTTAATAATATCATAGATTGCTTTTCCCATATCTGAAGATTCAACAATATTTATGTCAGACATAACACTAACAGGATCATCATCTTCAGAATATCTTGTATCTATTATTTGAACATTTTTTAAGAAATTAAATCTTGTTTCAAGTTGTCTTATCAATGAATCCATAGTTGAAATAGCATGTCCTTTGTTGGTTTTTCTACCTGAAATTTTTATCATGGCAGATATTAGGCTTTTAATTACTTCAGAGTTCTCCAATTCAGTCATTCAACACACCCCTCAATGATATTATGTTATTTACACAAACAAAACACTATTAATTAAAGTTTTTGACATATAACTATTAAAAAAATATTTTTAAAATAAAAATAATTAAACCTTAATAACTTTTTTTTCAATTGCTTCTTTTACAGATTTGTTTGCACTATAATAGTCATTTGATGTTAAAAATATTTGAAATTATGAGTAATATATTTATGCTAGGTATTTGATACCAATAATAACACATCATTAATAATAATGAGAAAAAACGAGGGTGGGACGAGATATGAAAAAAAAAATAAAAGCATTATTTTGTGTAATAATTTTTACTATAACTATTTTTTGTGGTTGTCAGAGTAGCCAAGTTGATAATTTATACCTTGATGTTTTTGAATCAGAGGTTGTAAAACTTGTTAACTATTCAATGAATTTTAAGAAAAATAGGGAAGGTGAGATTACAAAAGTTTTTGTTAATGGAAGGATTGAAAACATATTAAATGAAATGATAACTATACGCATCACTTCGGAATTCTATGATAAAAATAACGAGTTTCTTGGTGAGGCATCTTACAAAATCTTTAACTTACGTGCAAAACAGAAAGCAGGCTCTTCAACTACGTTCAATATTATTTACGACGGAAATAACGTGGATAAAGTAAATCATATAAAACTCCGTGCAGAAAAAACCGAAGGTTATAACTAGCTAAATTATTAAATGAAAAAATTCAAAGTTATTTCAGTTGATATAAAATAAAATTTCAATCCTATATTCTTTTTTTACACTTTTCAAAACTTATAAAGAAAGCAATAACAATAAATAATAATAAGAATTCGAAACCGGGTGTACTTTCCTTATTTCCTTTATTGCGGTAATAGTCAACTTCGATTGTTTTAATACCTGAATTGTCCTCTGTTTCTGGGTCTTTTGAAGATGAAGGTTTATAACGTATCTCAATGGTTTTTTTAGTAAATGGAGTGATCCAGTTAAACGTACAATTTTTATATTCACGTGGTAAAATCGATATACCCTGATATTCATCAGGTGAAATTGTAGGTTCCTCGTTTTCGTATATCTGGATATTTATTGGTACAGATGCACCACTTCCAGAATTGTAGAATGTTACATTAATAAGATAATAATATTTTGCAGGATCTGATTCAGCCTTATAGCAATAATATGTTGGTTCACCAATTATTTGAAGTTTTGCAGAATCAGCATAAACAGTTTCTGAAAAAACACATGTTAAAAATGATAAACATAGAATTATTGAAAATAGGAATAATACCATTCTAATTTTAATAAAACTCACCTCTTCTCATGAATACTTTATCCTGTATTTAAATTTCTCTTATTAATCACTAATTACTCTTCTTATTTCTCGTTAAATCTGTTTTTTTATTATTCATTTGTTTTTCCTTAAAATCACGTGATTTTTTATAGTAAGCTTTTTTAAATATTTTGCTTATACATTTTGTGATTGATGTAGAGGGGGATAAAATAGAATGTTGCGAAATAGAGGAATTAGGCGAGGTATTGAGGTTTTAGTAAAAAGTACTGTTGATCCAGAAAGTCCTGAAAAAAAGGGAAGGGTTGTAAGAATATACCCTCATCCTAGTAGATGGATGGTTGTAAAATACGAAGATGGAAATATGGAACAAGTTGAAGAAAGCCAAGTAACAACAATGTTTGAAGTTTATAGAAAATCTGGTTTTTTATAAAAACGTAATTTTACTATGAAAACAGAAATGCGTTTTACCTTGTTTTCATGCTCGTAGGTGATCATATGCTCATGGATGTTTTTATTTATTTTTCAGAGTTTTCTCTTAAAAACGGTTTCTATTATTTTTATATGACTCCAATATTTCTTTCCCAAAATCAGTGAGTCTATATAGCTTAATATTATTGTCTGTGTTTGTTTTTTCAACAAGTTCAAGGCTAATAAGTGACTCATCTTTTCTGTATCTTGACTCCATCCCACGGATTGCTCCTATAACATTTGTTGGTGTGGTTTTAACATGATATGCTATTTCTGATGTATAGCTACTACTTGGACTTATTTCAAAAAGATACTCTGCAATTTTTTTTCTGATACTGCTTCTCCTCAATGCCCTCATAACTAAAGGTCTCTTTTCATCTGAGGAGCGCAATAAATCCCTACTTTCTTGCATCCCATCCACTTACTTTCCAAAAATTGAATGTCATTTACCATTAATAAGTTAATCGGTTATTTCCGCCTAATATTTTATCTCATCGGTGTAATGTAACAGAAATCTGCTTACAATATTTTTTTATAGGACATTGGTTACAAAAAGGAGAGATTGGAACACAAATAATTTGTCCAAATTTCACAAATATGTGATTGAAATCATCCCAATATTTTTTAGGAAGTAATCTCCTTAGGGCCTTTTCAGTCTGTTCCGGTGTCTTTGTGTTTATCCAACCAAGGCGATTTGGGATCCTATGACAATGCGTGTCAATTGGAATATAGCCTTTTTTTTTATGACCATAAACCATTACAATATTTGCAGTTTTCCTTCCAACCCCTCTTAAACTAAGAAGTTCATCAAAATCCTCTGGAACCATCCCATTATATTTTTCGATAAGTGTTTTTGATATTTCTTTTATTCTCTTTGCTTTAGTCTTATAAAAACCAACAGGATAAATCAATTTTTGTATTTGCTTTTCAGAAAGACTAATAATTTTTTTAGGTGTATTATACTCTTTTAGTAATTTAACTGAAGCTTTTTCAGTTACTTCATCTTTTGTTCGAAGACTCAATATACATGAAATTAAAGTTGTAAAAGGAGTATGAACTATTTCTTCCCATTTCAAACGTGATAGAACAGGAATTTTATATTTTTCAAGTTCGTCTTTAAGAATTTTAAATATCTTATCAGCATTCTCTATGCTCTTCACTATGAAAACCCCAGTATAAATTGAATAACTACTAGATTAAATTTTTACTATTAAAACATTGAGTAATTAAAGAATAAAGAAAAGGCAATAATATTTATTATCTTCTTCTTTTTAATAATAAAATAGATACACCGATAGCAAGTATAAATGCTAGTACTTCAAATCCAGGAACTCCATTTTCTTTATCTGGACTTTTATTACTTAATAGATTTATGCTAAATGAGATAGTATCTCCTTCCAAATATTTTGATTCAACATTTGCATTTGATGTTGATTTAGATATTAACTTAAATGTTAATGTCTCATTTTTGAAAGTTTTTTCAGGTGTTACAACTAGATTTACCTGCTTAGTTTCCCCGATCTGTATCTTTATATTATCAGGAATTATGGTAACATTCCAGTTTTCAGGAAGACTTTTAGGATTTACACTAACAGATGTTTCACCATTTCCATTATTTGTAATGTTAATTGGAATAGTTGTATTGTTTACAGGAGAAATATATACTTTTTTTTCTATATTATAAACAATATTTGATCTATATGCTGGCATAAAAGAAATAGTAGTATCATTCTTTGAATTTTTTATACCCCAATTGCTAGTATTAAAAAATTCAGCTTTTATTTT
>JAUWIE010000060.1 GCA_030605515.1 Thermoplasmatota archaeon | reverse complement strand
AAGTGCACCACCAGAAGCATTTAAAAAAATTGGTAAAAAATGGGAATGGGTAGGATGGTGGACTGTTTTCATACCATTTGCAGTTGCCACCTACTACGTAGCAGTAATGGCATGGTGCTTCTCTTACATGATCTACTCAATAGATCTACGCTGGGGAGCACAAGCTGAAAGCTTCTTTCTTAAAACATTCCTCGGTGTAACAAATAGCCCTACAATCATTGGCGATATCCGCATACCCGTTGTACTTGGACTAATTGCAATCTGGTTATGCGTTTTCCTTATATTATACAAAGGAGTCGGACGCATTAGCAAAGTCGTCGCAATAACTGTACCACTCCCAACACTATTATTAATAATACTTACCATTAGAGGCGCTACTTTACCTGGTGCAGTAGAAGGCATAAGCTATTATCTTACCCCAAATTTTTCACAACTCCTAAACGTAAATGTCTGGCTTGCTGCATATGCACAAGTATTCTTCTCCATAGGAGTGGCACAAGGAATAATGATTACATATGCTAGTTTCCTGCATAAAAAATCAGATCTCACAAATAACGCGTTTATAATATCTCTTGCAGACGCAGGAACATCATTTCTCGCAGGATTTACAGTATTCAGCGTCATTGGATATATATCGCTTTCTCAAGGTGTTGGAATTGAAAGCCTCGGAATTGCAGGTCCGTATCTTACATTTATCACATATCCAACAGCAATATCAATGCTGCCATTTGCAGCAGCATTTTTCGGCGTAATATTTTACCTAGCACTCTTAACATTTGGAATTGACTCAGCATTTTCCATGATAGAGCCTGTAACAAATGGCATACATAGTAAATGGAAACTCTCAAAAGCAAAAGCAACAGGGCTAATATGTACAATAGGGTTCATTATAAGTCTTATTTTTGCAACAGGAAGCGGTCTTCATTGGCTTAACATAGCAGATCATTTCATAGCAAATTTTGGACTAGTGATGATAGGTCTCATAGAATGCTTAATCCTTGGCTGGGTATACAAGCTTTCGAAACTACGTGATCATGCAAATAAAACATCTGAAATATTACTAGGTAGATGGTGGGATATACTCATAAAATTTGTAATACCATTCGTACTCATATTAATACTAACCTTATCTGTAGTTGAAAATATCCTGAATCCCACATTAGGATATCCCTGGTGGGTCCTAGTAATAGGTGGTGTAGCACCCTGCATCCTTATGATACTTATATCAGTTATATTCATGAAAATAAAACAAAAAAATGAGGTGATCTAACGGGGCTACCATTATCTGCAATAATTATGTTTCTATTTGGATCAATTATAATATACGGAGGGTTGATATACTTTCTATACAGAGCAATGAAAAGCAAGAAAAAATAATTACAATACAACAAGATTAATTCAATATCAAGACAAAATATGCAAGATAACCATTTAATTTTTATAAAAAAATCCGTTGTAGAGTTAAACATACCCGTAATCCAAAAACAAAATTGAGAGGTGTAAATACGAATAAAAAAACAATTGGAGTTCTTACAAGCGGAGGAGATGCATCAGGGATGAACGCAACATTACGAGCTGTTATCAGAACAGGGATATACTATGAAAACAAAATCTATGGCATTCAAAGAGGCTATCAAGGACTAATAGATGGAAAAATCCAAGAATTAACACTATCATCAGTTAGCAACATCATAAAAAATGGTGGAACATTTCTCCAAACAGCAAGATGCAAAGAATTTTATTCAACAGATGGTAGAAAAAAAGCATATGAAAATCTAAAAAACCATGGAATAGAAAGCCTAATTGTAATAGGAGGAGACGGCTCATTCAAAGGACTTAATGAAT
The DNA here is from genome assembly GCA_030605515.1 of Thermoplasmatota archaeon. GTDB lineage: Archaea > Thermoplasmatota > E2 > DHVEG-1 > DHVEG-1 > JAUWIE01. The sequence continues at coordinate 17,822 of JAUWIE010000060.1, read as the reverse complement.
TATTAAACGAATACCCAATTCAAGGAATAGGAGTACCAGGTACAATTGATAACGACCTATACGGCACAGATTACACAATCGGTTTTGACACAGCAATAAACAACGCATTAGAAGCAATTGATAAAATAAGAGATACCGCAACAGCACATTCACGTCTCTTCATCATCGAAGTAATGGGAAGAGACTCAGGATATATTGCACTCTTCACAGGAATTGGTGCAGGTGCAGAAGAAATACTAATCCCTGAAACATTCTCAGATCTCAAAGGACTATGTGAAAAACTAGATAAAGGACATAAACGAGGGAAAAAAAGTAGTATAATCATTGTAGCAGAAGGAGACGAAGCAGGAAATGCATTTGATGTTAAAAGTAAAATTGAAAATCTTGTTGATTGGAATATTAAAGTAAGCATACTTGGGCATCTACAGAGAGGTGGTTCTCCAACAGCTTTTGATAGGCTTCTAGCCAGTAGACTTGGATATGAATCAATACTATCTATAATGAACAATGAAAATAAAAAAATGATTGGCATGGTAAATAACAATGTTAAATTAACACCGCTTGAGGAAACATGGACAAGAAAAAAACAAATAGACAATGCATATATAAAAATGGCAGAAATACTATCTATATAAAAAATAATAATTTATTTTTTCAGAGACGATATAATTTTCTCTTCTAGAAAGCGTTTCTTATCTGTTAACTCCTTATCATGTTCAAACTCAAAATCATAGGAAATATCAACTAATATTAGTGGCTCAGCTGGAGCAAGACCAAAATCAACTTTTTTATTAGGATTGTACAATGCTTCAACAATTTGTTCTTTTACAATTTTATTTTCACCAATTTTTTCAAGGGTAGAGATGATTCTTCTAACTTGATGCCGCAGAAACGCTGGTGCATAAAAATCAAAAACTAAATGTTTTTTTTCCTTTGTAATTACAATATTTTCAATACTTCGCGTAGGCTCTTTAAACGATTCTATTCGAGCAAAATTACTAAAATTATGTTCACCAGTAAATAAAGATCCGGCTGATATTATTTTTTTTACATCAAGGCCACCAGACAGGAGATAATACCGGTAGTGCCTCAATTTCGCATATCTGGGATTAAAATCTACTTCAACTTCTTTAGCGCCATAAAAAACTATATTTGTAAATTCATTTGATAAGTCCTGTAGTATACTTTTTTTTGAAGCATCTGTGTTAAATGCAATGATGTTACATAATGCTGATACGCCTTTATCTGTTCGACCTGCAGATCTAAAAAAAGATTCCGATGTATCCTCAATAATACCATGTTTTATAAGAGCTTTAATGACTTCTCCTTCAACTGTTAGTAAATGAGGTTGACGGGCGTAGCCGTGAAAGGCTTTACCATCATATGCAAACTTCAACGCAACACGCATAAAATATGTTATTTATAGTTAATTAAAAGTTTTTATCAAAGAAAAAATGAGAAATTTATTATTTAACTTGTTTTTCTGCAATATCTCCAACGATTGGTAGTTTGAATTTTTCTCCCTGATATGCCTTAAACATAAGTATTAGCCATAATATAACTGCAATTACCCAAAGAGCCCATGATGCCCACACAAGTGCAGGGATGCCAGGATCAACTCTACCTAAACCATAAAAACCACTACCATAACTCCACTTCGGTGATCCTATCCATCCTATGATCCATGCTAGAATAGATAGTGGAAGGAAGGTTATGATTGATTGCATTGCATGGAATTTTACCGTTTTATTATCCTTTTCTAAGATATAAAAAATTATACCCGTAATCCATATCAAAATATAACATAGTGCACTAGCCGCGTTTTCTTCTAAATTCATAGATGTTTTAGCCATAGATATGCCTCCGTAACATCGGTTAATAAACACTTGAATCTATTTATTAATTATGTTTTTCATAAATAGAAATATTCTATCTTTGATTTTTACTATTTGAACTGTTTTAGACTCAAAAGAAATGTTCTTTGGTTTTCTTATATCAAAGGTCTCATAAGTTTTTGGATTCATAATTTGTACTTCAGATTCTGATTGACTGACTAGAATCATATCTTTTACAAGCTCCTTATTCCCATGAATATTTGCCTTTTGAATATCTTTTAAATCAAAAATTTGTTTTGTCCAATTCAATAACTCAATTACATGAACTTTGCTACCTGAAATACTTGAAATATAGAAAAACGAGTTGTTATAAGAAATGAAATCCTCTTTTTTAAAAGCAGGTAACCTTAATAGATAGGTCATCCTGTACACTTGTTTACTATCCTTCATACCAATATTTTTCGAGGATTGTTTAATTGTTCCTCCAAATTGATCCTGAATTTTTTTAGCAATAACAAGCCCTGATCCTTTATCGCTAATGTAAAAATCAAGTCCACCGTGTTCTTCACCAACATCAGTTATAAAAAGACCGCGATTGCCTTTTGCCTGCATGTTTTCAACAAGGGTTTCAACACTTAGCCTTATATTTTCTAGTTCATCTTTTGATAATTTTCTTTTATCTGTTCTTATCTGAAAAATAGCTTCATGATACCCTCCGAAACGTTTTGAACAGACATCACAAACAGTTTTTTTCAAGCGAACAAATAAATTATGCTCCTCAGTGAGTTTGACATCATCAAAAAAACCAGTGATAAAAACCTTACAGTCCATTCCGTTTTTTTCTTCTTTACACTCTGAGTTGATATCAATTTTCTTAAGTTCTTTGCTAATATTAAACGTGTTTTTAATGGTCTTTCTTAGAACCTCATTTAATAAATCAGATGTCCATAAATTCTTATATTTATATGCACTACAATGAGAGCACATTGGTATATCTATAATTTCAGGTCCTTTTGAAAAACTATGTGTTTTAATATAGCAACTAATACATGATCCTTCCCTGAAAATAGGTCCATCTTTACCACATTCAACACAGAACATATTTGCCATACCACTTTTGCCATTTATCCCTGCTTCATAATTAAATTACATATGATGGTTTCAATGTTTCATAATAGCCTTAACACCACCATCAAATGCTTTCTTATTGATCTCCTTAAACTTTGGTGGAACATTATCAAGAATTGTCTGTAGAAGAACCTCAGACTTAAAAGGTAGAACATCAGATGCTGCAAGCGCTCCTAGCAGTACAATATTTTTTGTAATGATTGCACCAGCATTTTTTGCAATTTCTAAAGCATCAATTTTGTATAATTCAGCATGTGATTTAAGTTCATTGAAAACTTTTTCAACATCTGGGTATGTTTCCATTCCAACTGAAACCGTAAATGGTATCATTAGGTTAATATCTGTGATAATTTTTGTCTTTTTATTTGCATATTTGATATATCGTAAAGCTTCAATTGGTTCTGTGCTAAGAATAGCATCAGCAGATCCATTTGCTACTAATGACCCGAATACATTGCCTATTCTAACTGTACAGCTAACCGATCCGCCACGCTGAGCCATCCCATGAATCTCAGAGACGTAAACATGTTTTTTTGCATTTATAGTTGCTTTGCCTAAAATGTTTGCAGCTGTAATTACTCCTTGTCCTCCAACGCCTGTTAAAACTATACTGGTTTTTTCACCCATTTATTCGCCTCCTTTTTTAACCGATATCGCTTCAAATGCACATATTTGAACGCAATTACCACATCCGTTACACTGTTGCTCATCAATATGAATGCTATCATCATCGGCAAAATAAAAAGCGGGGCATCCAAATCCGGATATACATAATTTACACTGTTTACATTTTTCCTGATCAATTACATAAACCGGAATTGTTGATCCTGCTTTTCTTTTCGCTCGGTTTTCTAGGAGAATACAAGGGCTTTTACTTACAACAACTGAAGGTCCTTTAAAATCAAGTGCTTGTTTAAATATCTCAGTTGTTTTTTTTATGTTGTTTGGATCTGTAACTTTTACATCTTCAACACCAAGACCTTTTACTACATCCTCAACTTTGATACTTTTTGCTGGACGACCCATACCATCATATTCAGTACCGGGATGTGGCTGATGACCGGTCATCGCAGTTGTTCGATTATCAAGAACGGTAATAACAACATCATGGTTATGATGAACAGCATCAATAATCGGAGGGATCCCTGAATGAAAGAATGTTGAATCCCCCATAAAAGAAATAATTTTCTGATCAGTAGCAACAGCAAGGCCACATGCCATTCCCGCATTTGAACCCATACATAATAATAAATCAGCCATTTCAAGAGGAGGTGCTTTGCCTAACGTGTAACATCCTATATCAGTTGGATAAACAGTTCCCTTAGGTGACGCCTTTTTAGCTGCGAAATAAGTTGCCCTGTGAGGGCAACCTGGGCAAAGAGCCGGTGGCCTACTAGGTAGTTTTAATTTTGGTTCAATATGTTTTGAAAAAGGGTTTTTAACATCAAATATTTTAGATAAAACCCCTGTTACAATATCAGGGGTGTACTCATATAGACGTGAAAAATGCCCAGTTGATTTCCCATATATTTCCACGTCTGATCTGTTATCATAAGCAATTGCTTTAAATTGATTCTCAAGTATTGGCTCTAACTCTTCAACAATTATTATTTTTTTACATGATTTAATGAGTTTTTCACAGAGTTTTCGAGGTAGCGGATGAGTCATTCCAATTTTTAATATTTTAACATTGATGTTTAGGTCATCAATTGCTTCTCTTACATAATTAAAAGATACACCTGAAGTAACTATTCCAGTTGTTGTTGGTTTATTACTATCTATTATTTCATTAAAAGGTGACTCATCTGATATTTTTTCAGCTTGTTTTATTGCTTTTAAAAGAACTGGATGTTTTGCTCTTGCTACAGAAGGAACTGGTACAAGCATCGGGTCTTTTTCAAAATAACCTTTACCTTTTGGTTTTCTAGGGTTGAGAAGTTTAACGGGTCCACGTGCATGATTCAACCTAGTAGTAGTCCTAAGTAAAATTGGTAACTTTAGTTCTTCAGATATTTCAAAACTAATTCTGGTCATCTCTTTTGCTTCTTGCGGAGTTGTTGGCTCAAGAGTAGGAGCGTTACCAAATAAACCAAAATATCTATTATCCTGCTCGTTTTGAGAAGAATGGCAAGAAGGATCATCAGCTGAAATAATAACGTGTCCTCCCTTACACCCCACATAAAGATATGTCATAAAAACATCACTTGCAACATTAAGACCAACATGTTTCATACAAGTTAGAGAGCGTAACCCAGCAAAAGAGGCTGCTGCTGCAAACTCAAGCGCAACTTTTTCATTAGTCGAATACTCGAAATAAAAAGAAGGCTTATCTCCTTTTTTCTTAAGGTATTTTGCTATAATAGAAAACGTATCAGCTATCTCTGAAGAGGGGGTTCCAGGGTAAGTTGTTGCAACATCGACACCTGCTTCTAAAGCACCTCTTGTTATAGCTTCGTTTCCAAGGAGAAGGATTGTTTTTTCAGGCCGTGATTCAATTATTTCCATATAATTAACACCTCTATGATAAATTCTTAGAAATTCTGTTAAACTCCAGTCAGATGAATTTAAGGACAGCATATAAATCTAACTACAATATAGCATATTTTATATGAAGAAAAAAATAGCATTATCGATCGCTGGATCAGATCCTTCATGCGGTGCAGGCATACAAGCTGACCTGAAAACATTTACTATGATTGGAATACATGGAGCAACAGCAATAACTTGTATCACTGTTCAAAACACACAAAAAGTAAAAACAATACATAAACTCCCTTTAGAAATTATTGAGCAACAAATAGATACTTTATACGATGATATAACACCTGATGTAGTTAAAACAGGGATGTTATATGATGGAGAAATAATAAAATTAGTTACCCAAAAAATTAAACAATATAAAATGAAAGTAGTGGTAGATCCGGTTATGGTTGCTACAAGCGGGGATTTGCTATCTCAAAAAAATTTTGTTGAAATACTTAAAAATGAACTCATTCCTAAGGCGTATATTATTACACCTAATATTCAGGAAGCAACTGAGCTGTCGAAAATAAAAATAAGAAACATAAACGATGCAAAGAAGGCCTGTAAAGAACTCCAAGAATTAGGAGTAAAAAATATCCTAATCAAAGGAGGACATTTAAAATCAAAATACGCAGAAGACCTGTTTTTTGATGGGGAAAAATTCAGCTTGTTTTCTCTCCCACGTATCTCTGATCGGTACGCACATGGCTCAGGCTGCACCTTATCTGCACTGATAACTGGGATGCTTGCACAAGGAGAAGAGCTAGTTGATGCAGTAAAAAAATCTAAGAATATTCTTTGGAACATGATAAAGGAAGGATACATACCTGGAAAGGGAGCAGATGTCCTAGATCATTCTGCAAATATGTTAATGGATATCCCTCCAGAATTTTCTACGCACGATCATTTTAAGACCTGGTACGATTTAAAAACTGCAGTTGCAAAATTAGTTACATTTCTTACAAATGAATATATTCCAGAGGTTGGAATGAATATGGGTTATGCATTACCAAATGCAAAATCACATGGAGACATATGTGCAATAAATGGACGGATAGTAAAAACAAAAGAAAAACCATGCAGATGCGGCAGTATTAATTTTGGTGTATCAAAACACATAGCATCTATAATACTTACAACAATAGATTTTGATTCCAATCTGCGTTCTGCAATGAATATCAAATATTCGAAAAAAAATGTTGAAAGATGTAAAAAAGCAGAATATACTATTGATTCATTTGACAGATCTAATGAACCCTCAAATACTAAATCAACCATGGAATGGGGAACGAAAAAAACAATAACAAAACTTGGTTTTATACCTGATATAATCTTTGATGTAGGTGGAAAAGGCAAGGAACCAATGATTCGAATCCTCGGTAAAAACCCTCAAGATGTTGTAAATAAAATATATACAATAACAAAAATATAAATAACCAGAGAATTGTCGAAAGATTTATAAACAGTAGAATTGTTGATATAGGAGAAAAGAACTAAGATAACAGGAAGGAAAAAGTTATGACCGGAAAAGAATTAGCAGATGAAAACACCATATATGTTGGAAACAAGCCCCCGATGAGCTATGTGCTTGCAGTGGTAACACAATTCAACAGTGGATCAGACGAAGTTGTGATAAAAGCAAGAGGCAGAGCGATAAGCAGAGCAGTTGATACTGCAGAGATAACAAAAAACCGATTTGTTACAAACGCAAAAATCAAAGAAATCAAAATCGGAACTGAGAGCATAACAAATGAAGAGGGGAGAAATTCTAACGTATCATCAATTGAAATATCTCTAACTCTAACTACTAAAAAATAAAAGCAATCATTAATACAAAAAAAAACCACCACGATAAACATTACAATGCTCTTCTTATATTAATGTTAGTTGGCATCATCGTTTTTTTCATTTTTTTTTTTATTTTATTGTACGTGTTGGATTAAGCAAAAACATTTTAACTATTAATCATATGTATTGTCCCCATTGATAGACATGGTTCGTTATATTATTATCACAGGGGGCGTAATTTCTGGTTTAGGCAAAGGTATAACTACAGCATCAATTGGGAAAATTTTGAAGTTACATGGCTATAAAGTTACTGCTATGAAGATTGATCCATATATGAACTGTGATGCTGGGACATTAAGACCAACTGAACATGGGGAAGTATGGGTAACAGAAGATGGTGGAGAGATTGATCAGGATCTTGGTCATTATGAACGTTTTCTTGATGTTGATATACCCAAACATCATAATATTACAACAGGTCAAGTATACGGTGCAGTTATTGACAAAGAGAGAAAAGGAAAGTATCTAGGGAAAACCGTTCAACCCATTCCACATGTAACAGATGAGATAAAACGTAGAATTAGAATACCTGCTCAGGAATCAAAGTTTGATTTTGTACTTGTTGAAATAGGGGGTACTGTAGGAGACTATGAAAATGTTTTATTCCTTGAAGCAGTTAGACAGATGAAACTTGAAGGAGAAAAAGTACTTTATGTACATGTTACTTATGTACCTGTTCTTGAAACCCTTGGAGAAGCAAAGACTAAACCAACACAACATTCTGTTAAAACACTTAGAGGCATCGGAATACAGCCTGATTTTATTATAACACGTACCGAGAAACCTCTTGATAGCGTTCGACGGGAGAAAATAGCGTTATTCTGTAATGTTCATGAAGAAGATGTTATTTCAGATTCAAATATTGAAAATGTTTATGCTGTCCCATTGCTTTTTGAAAAACAACTATTATGCAAAAAGATACTAAAGAAATTAAACCTTAGAAAAGATCAAAATAAGCTAAAGACATGGAAGAAATTTATTGCAAATGTCAAGAAAGCTGAAAAAGAAATTAAAATTGGTATCGTTGGTAAATACTTTGATATTGGTTCGTTTAAACTCTCTGATTCATACATTTCAGTAATAGAAGCGGTTAAACATGCTGCCTGGAATAACAATTTAAAACCCAATATCAAATGGATTGATTCAAAGCTTTTTGAAAAAGAACCTGAAAAACTTACAACACTAAATGAAGTTGATGGTATTATTGTACCAGGGGGTTTTGGACTATCGGGAATTCAAGGAAAAATTGAGACCATAAGATATGCAAGGGAACATGACCTACCTTATTTAGGTCTTTGTCTTGGAATGCAGCTAGCTGTTGTAGAATATGCACAGAATGTCTGTAATTTAAAAGGAGCACAATCAACAGAAGTAGACAAAAACACTCCACACCCAGTAATTGATTTTATACCTGAACAAGTAAATATAATTCAAGAATCGCGATATGGTGCCACAATGCGACTTGGATCATATCCTGCAAATCTAAAAAATGGATCTCTAATACACAAACTTTATGGAGAAAATAAAGTAACAGAACGGCATAGACATAGATACGAAGTAAACCCCGAATATGTTAAAATCCTAGAAGAAAACGGACTTGTTTTTTCAGGGATATCTCCTAATGGCGTTCTAATGGAATTTATGGAACTACCAAAACACTCTTATTTTGTTGCAACACAAGCCCACCCTGAATTTAAATCAAGACCATTGAAACCAGCTCCACTTTTTGAAGGACTGATTAAAGCCACAAAGAAAAGAAGGCAGCCGGCTAAACCAATCCCAGCTATTCAAATATGATTATAATTTATACCTGTGGTCTGAAAAAAGTATTCCATAGCACCATATTCCAAATGGAAAGCCATAGAACAATAAACAGAGGGATAACAACAATCAACAAAGGATTAACTATCATATAAATTGTGCAAATAAAAAGAATGGATGATAGCTCCTGTACTGCAATAAAACGTTTCATTTTCTCCCTATTTGCAGATAAGTTTTTAAACATAAAAATTCTAAAAACAACGTTAATACAATAAAAACCAAAAGCAAAAAAATAAAATATAATTTCTACCTTTTCTAAAAATAATATTAGAAGAACCAATAAAAATGAAATGGTTTTTATTGTTTCATTTAAAATGTAGAATTTAAAAAGATTTACTGCTTTTTCTCCAATAAATCTAACACCAAGTGATTTAGGGACATTTACAATATCTCCTTTAATATCCTTTAGATCTGCCTCAATTATATTAAGATAAACTCCATTTAATCCTATTAAAATTGCAGATAGAAAAACAATAATATTGTAATCAGTGACAATAGACATTCCAATTAAAACAGCGAAAGTAGCATACATTTGACCGGTTATGTTGATAAATATATTTGATTTGTTAAATCGATTATATAGATATGCTAATGAAATCGCACAAAAAAGAAAAAAAATCGTTGATATTATCCGTGGTGATATGAAAATTGAGGTTGTCTGAGAATTAGATATATAGGAAGAATATAGTACTAAAAAAATAAAAATTAGTAATGCCGTATTTTCAATAATTCTAGCATGTCTTTGTTTAATTTTTCCTGAAACTAGTGGTTTATCTATACAGTATGATGCGTTTTTATCAATAGTCAGATCTAATCTATCGTTATTGTAGCAACCCCAGACATGAGCAAAGATGCCTGCTAAAAAAAGTGTGAAAATGATTCTGTAGTCGTTTTGTATAGTATGTAGTTTAGCCGTTAATAAATAAGATAATACAAAAATTAAGGACAATATTTCTGCATTAAAAAGCCGGCCTAATCTTAGATATTCTTTTATTTTTTCAATCACTTTAAACACACAGGTTATTGCTTTATTGTTTTGTATTTATTATTTTTAATTTGAAATAGGAATTCCATTGAATAGTTAAACATTTTCCTTCAAATATTATGATTAATTTGTACAGATAATGATAAATATGTCCTAATAATACAATGAAATCAACATATGAGTAAAATATTAACATGGTTGAGAATCATTCGCCCCCCAATTGTATTTATCAGTTGTCTAGGCGGCCTTGTCGGAGCTTTAAATAGTGCTTCTCATCTCCAATTGTCACCATCTTTGTCTCAAATAATTATGGTCATTCTTGGAGCAGCGTTTCTTTCAGCAGGCCTTATGATCCATAATGATGTTACAGATTTAAAATCAGATAAAATTAACCGCCCGCATAAGCCACTTCCTAAGAATCTTATAAAAACAAAAACAGCACGACTTACAGGAATTGCCTTAATGTTAATTTCAATTATTATAGCGCTTCTTGTAAATATTAGAGAAAACGAATTGGTGAACTGGAATTGTGGAATGTTGACTTTTCTAATTGTTGTAGTTGGTCTTTATTATAATCATTATGGCAAATATCAGGGAATATTAGGGCATATTGCTGTTTCATTCGGTGTTGGTGCAATACCTTATTGGGGTGCTATTGCAGTCTTCCCAACTGAACTTTTAATAATGTTCCCTCTTGCACTGGCTATTTTTACACAAGAAATCGGAAGGGAAATAATGGTAAATGCAGGAGATTTTACAGGGGATCTTAAAGCAGGATTTAAAACGCTACCCATCCAAATCGGTAGAAAAAAATCAATGTATATAGCCTTAATCTTCTATCTATTATTCATTCCTCTTTATCCTCTACCTGCATTTGACTGGCTGGGCCTTGGGGTCCCTAAAATATTTGGCTCTCTTTACTTAATTGGCGGAGGCGTTTTTGCATTATCGCTGCTTTTAACCTGGATTCTAACATATATGGTAGTAATAAAAAATGATGAGAAAAAAACATGGGCTGCTTTTGAACTATATGAAAGAACAGGAACCAGGGTAATGGTAATCCTCTTTCAGGTTTTTTTACTCTTTGAAATATTCTACTAAAACATATTATTTTGATTTCTTTGACATAATGAATTTATTAATCGATCTTGCCGAGCGTTTACCCGCACCCATTGCTAAAATAACTGTTGCAGCACCAGTTGCAATATCACCACCAGCAAATACACCAGGAACGGTAGTTTGACTGTTTTCATCAACTTTCAAGTTACCCCATTTTTCTGTAACAAGTTCTTTCATTGACTGTGGAACAAGAGGGTTTGGGCTTTGTCCAATTGCTACAAGAGCGGTATCGATTTCTATAGAAAACTTAGAATCCGGAATTGGAATAGGTCTTCTTCTACCAGAATCATCAGGTTCACCTAGTTTCATCTCGATACATTTAACAGCCTTGATTTTTCCTTTATCATCTCCAATAAACTCTACAGGGCTTGTAAGAAGTTTAAAAATTATGCCTTCTTCTTTAGCATGATGAATCTCTTCATTTCTTGCAGGCATTTCTTTTTCAGTTCTTCGATAGATGATATATGATTTTTTTGCACCCATGCGAAGGGCGGTTCTTGCACAATCCATTGCAACGTTTCCTGCACCAAATGTTGCTGCAACATTTCCAACCGTACACGGCGTACAGTGATGTGGAAAATCGTATGCTTTCATCATATTTACTCTTGTTAAAAATTCATTAGCAGAATAAACGCCATCCAAACTTTCTCCAGGAATATTTAACCAATTAGGAAGCCCAGCACCGGTTCCAATAAAGACTGAATCATATTCATCCAGTAGTTCTTGAACGGTAATTGTTTTACCAACAACCATATCATATCTTATCTCAACTCCAAGACTTTTGATAAAATCAACTTCAGCATGAACTATTTCTTTTGGAAGACGAAACTCAGGGATACCATACATCAAAACTCCACCGGGTGCATGAAGGGCTTCGTAAACAACTATACCATGTCCCATTTTTGCAAGATCCCCGGCACAAGTTAGACCTGCAGGACCTGCACCAACAACTGCTACCTTTTTACCAGTTGGTTTTGCTTTTTTAGGTTTTTTTACTCCTTTTTTACGTTCATAATCAGCTAAAAATCTTTCAAGACGTCCAATTCCAACAGGTTCACCCAGTTTAAGTAAAGTACATTTTCCCTCACACTGGTTTTCATATGGACAAACTCGGCCACAAACTGCAGGCAGCGCTGTTTTTGATTTTAGCACTTCAACGGCTTTATCGATATTTCCTGCTGCAAGTTCTTTAATAAAATCTGGAATGTCAACTTCAACCGGACAGGCTTTAGTACATGGCCTGTTTTTACATTGAATGCATCGCTTTGCTTCCTCAATTGCGGTTTCCTTAGAATACCCATAAGGAACTTCATTAAAATTTTTAATGCGTTCTTTTGGATCTTGTTCAGGCATTGGATGTTTTTCTTTTTTAACAGCCATTTAAATTTTCACCCCTGCAATTTTACAAGCATGTTCTTCTTCTTTCATAAACCTACGATTCCGAAGCATCAGATTATCAAAATCAACTTTGTGACCGTCGAACTCTGGACCATGAACACATGCAAACTTGATTTTACCATCAACTGTAACACGACAGCCACCACACATACCCGTTCCATCAACCATAATCGGATTAAGACTGACAATGGTTTTAAGATCATATTTTTTGGTAAGGTTTGCAACAACCTTCATCATAATCACAGGACCTATTGCCCATACGATTTTAATGTCTTTACCATCATCAATAAGTTTTTGCAACACATCGCTAACAAAACCCTTGTGCCCCTTTGAGCCGTCATCTGTCGTAATAAAAAATTCGTCACTATATTCTTTAATCTCCTCCTCAAGCATCAATAAACTTTTATTTCGTGCTCCAAGAATAGATATAACGTGATTTCCAACCTTTTTTAACTCTCTTATAATAGGATATAAAGGAGCTGTTCCAACACCGCCGCCTATGCATACAACAGTTCCGTAATTTTCAATATCCGAGGGTAAACCAAGCGGACCTACAAAATTTAGAAGTTTGTCTCCAATAGCAAGAGTTCCTAATTGTTTTGTTGTTTTACCAACTTCCATAAAAATTATTGTAACTGTTCCTTTATCTCTATCAAAATCAGTAATTGTAAGTGGGATTCTTTCTCCTTTTTCATCGATTCTTAAAATGATAAACTGACCTGCCTTTGCCTTTTTTGCAACTTGTGGTGCTTCTATTTTCATTAGTTTAACGTTCTCAGATAGTTTCTTCTTTTCCATAATCGGATACATTATAACACCTCTGGTTGTTTCTTAGATTAACTATTGAGTGTCGTATTGAAAATATCTATTAATATTTTATGACAGTAGCACAAAGGATTATTTCACATATTAATTTATAAATAGGGCATATGTGATAATGGTTTTCTGTTTTTGTTGAATTGAGGTGAAATAATGGGTTTTAATATAAAAACCAAGGGCGATGTATTGAATATTGCTAAAAAAGAAAATATTGAATTTATCAGGCTTCAATTTGTGGACATCCTTGGAACACCAAAAAATATTGTTATACCCGCAAATCGTCTAGAAGAAGCATTAGATGAAGGTATACCTTTTGATGGATCCTCAATAGCAGGATATGCAACAATTGAGGAATCAGATAAAATAGCACAGCCAGATTTAATGAGTTTTGTTATTCTACCAGAAGAAATTGAAAAAAGGAAAACCGCTAAACTCAACTGTGACATATATGAGCCCAATGGAAAACGTTTTGATGGTGACGTCAAATATGTTTTAGAGAGAATAGTCAATAAAGCAAAAGAAAAAGGATATATTTACAATACCGGACCTGAATGTGAATTTTTTTTATTTAAAAAGGATGGTGAGGATTCAACCTTGCATCCCAACGATTATGCAGGATACTTTGATCTGTCTCATCGTGATTTAGCTGAAGGTGTTCGAGCGGATATTTCCATTGCTCTAGAAAAAATGGACATACATACTTATACTTCGCATCATGAGGTAGCACCGGGTCAGCATGAAATTAACTTTAGATATGCTGACGCGTTGACAACAGCAGATAGAACAATTACGTTAAAATATATAACAAAAGTAATTGCAACAAAACATAATCTTCATGCATCTTTTATGCCAAAGCCTTTGTATGGATTGGCTGGTTCTGGGATGCATACACACCAATCGCTCTTTACTAAAGATGGAAGAAATGCTTTCTATGATCCAGATGATAAAAATCAATTAAGCGATATTGCTCAATTTTTTATTGCAGGGTTATTAAAATATATTAAAGAAATTTGTGTAGTTTTAAATCCTACAGTAAATTCATTTAAACGTCTTGTTCCTGGTTTTGAAGCCCCTACTTATATATCATGGGCAAATTGTAATAGAAGTGCACTAATCCGTATTCCATCAAAGAAAGAGAAGGGAACCCGATGTGAACTTCGTAACCCTGATCTGTCTGGGAATCCGTATCTACAATTTGCTGTTATGCTCGCTGCAGGATTAAAAGGCATAGAAGAGAAACAATATCCGCTAGCTTCTGTAGAAAAAAATATTTATTCTCTATCTGAAGGTGAACGGAAAAAACTTAGTATCGAACATTTGCCTGAAAGTCTTGGTCATGCACTATCTTTTATGGCCGATAGCGATTTGTTAAAAGGAACTTTAGGTGGTCACATTTTTAAAAATTTTTTACACGTAAAACGTCAGGAATGGAAAAATTATCGTACACAAGTTTCAAAATGGGAAATTGAAAAGTATTTACCGATTCTATAAATTATTAATTTAAGAGAAAACTTGTATAAATTTATCTTATTAGCTTTCCATAGTAAAACAAATATTATAAATTAAATAGATATATACTATAGGTTGGTTGTTTAGTTATGACATTTGAAATGCAGATAGTAAGTAATACGCCACTAGTTGGAGAAGATGATTTAGATATCGCTGCAAAAAAATTTTTTGAACAAATTGGATATCTATCTAAAGGATCAGACCCGGATATTCCCTATAGGCTTTTTTCAGATTTTTTCTTAAAGCATCCTACAAAGGCATGGTTTGTAGATGAAATAGCGTTTAAACTAAACACATCAAGACCGACAGTATACCGACATCTTAACAAACTTAAAGGTTTTGATATCCTTGAAGAAGTTCAAACGCTTGATGAAGCAACACAACAAAACAAAAAAGCATATCGTTTGAGATATGGAAACCTTCAAAAAGCTTGGAATTTTGTTGAAGCTCACATTAAAGTAGCCGTTGAGAATTATGGTAAGACTGTTGAACATTTACAACTACTTATTGAAAAACAAAAGAGGGGAATAAAATGAATGAAAAATCAGGATTGGAATTAACAGAAGGATCTTCATATAAGATACTGTCACTTGGTGGAAAAGATAATGTCCTTGAAACAGAAGGTGTTTTTAAAGGATTTACCTCAATCGGATCTGAAGAATTTGGGCTTTTAATGGAGCTGAATGAAAAACATGGTGATATGGCTGGGAAGGTGCGAATTATGCCTTTGCATGTTATACTTGCAATTGATGTATTAGAGGCAGCTCCAAATCAACTTAAAGATGATACTAAAGAAACGTCTCATTATGTTGGATAATTGAAATTCAAATCAAAAAAAAATTTGAAAAATCATAAAACTTTATGTATGCAAAGAATAATATGGTTTTGGGGGAATTTGGTGGACCAAAATAAGGATGGGTCTTCCATTAACTGAACTCGATTCCTTGATAAGTGTATTTGGAAGGTGAGGGGAGCCAAATGCACTTACAAAAAAACAAAAATCATGAGTATAAAATTTAAACTTAAAGGAAAAATAGCACCGGATTCCCCCATCGTATTAATCTTTTTTTTAAAAAATGATTACATTAGACGCGTTTGACCACGAATTTTGTATTTTGTAAGCTCTTTAAAAACGTCGTCTTCCTTAAGAATTCTAAATATGTCTTCTAAAGAAGATGACATCTTAATTTCCCTTGTTCGCCCGTGTCTTCCTTTTGAAATTACGCGAGCAGTAATAATTCCAAGCATATCTAACTCTGATATCAAATCTGCAGTTCTTCTTTGAGTGAGAGAATCGGTTCTACTTTTCTTACATATCTCATTATAAATTTCATAAACATCTCCAGTAGTTATCGCTCCATTTAAACCATTTTTTTTATTATGTTTCTCCTGTAGAAGAATTGCTAATAAAATCAATTTAGATTGTGCTGGTAGCGTTCGTACAACTTCCGTTATGCGGTCTATTTCAATTTTACTTTGTGCAAGTTTAACAAATTTTTTAGTTATCTTTAACGCTTTATTTCGTTCAGCAAGCTCAGCAGACATTCTTAAAAGATCAAGAGCTCTCCGTGCATCTCCATGCTCTTGAGCAGCCAACGCTGAACATAATGGAATTACATCATAATCAATTGAATCTACTTTTAATGCAATATCGACTCTTTGCTTTAAAATATCCTGCAACTCTCCTGCATCATACGGAGGGAAAATCATATTTTCTTCCCCAAGACTAGATTTAACTCTTGGATCTAAAAACTCGGTGAATTTCAAATCATTTGAAATGCCCACTATAGAAACCTTAGCATTTTCAAGGTCGCTATTCATTCTTGACAGACTGTATAATGCTTCATCTCCTTTGAGTTTATCAACTTCATCAAGAATAACAACAGTTATACCTCCATTAGCATCTATCATATGCATTAATTTAGTATAAACTTCATCTGTAGGCCAACCTGTAAATGGAATGCGTTCAGACCATTCATTGATAAAATGATTAGCTATGTTCTGAAGGAGGCGGTATTGTGTATCAACTATTTCACAGTTGATATAAATAAAATTTACCTTAGTTTTTGTTTCATCTCCTTTTTTTAATAGTTCTTTGCCAACGAATTTTGCAACTGCAGTTTTTCCTGTGCCTGTCTTTCCGTAAATAAAAACGTTAGAAGGGGTTTCTTTTTTGAGGGCTGGAACTAAAATTGAGGCTAGATTTCTTATCTCTTTATCTCTATGCAAAAGAGAGTCTGGTATGTATGTTGGTCGCATTGCTTCTCTGTTTATAAATAAACCGTCTGCTTTTAGAAGCTGACCAAAGATATCTGTGTTTACTGTTTTTTTTGTCGTAAAATTTATCCTCCCACTATTTTTGTAATTTACTTTTACTATATTAAATTTTATACTGAATTTTTCTCCTTATTTATATCTGTTGAGTCATTTGATGAGGGAGGCCTTTATTTCAAGTGGAAAAATCAATTATGTATGAAAATATTTTATAATTTTTCTATAATTATATTTTTAAAAATCAGAATATTTTAATACTTAGAAGTTTATAACAGTCTGGGTATACTCATCGTAAAATTTTTTTATAAAATTTAATACTCAAAAAATATTTTTTCCAAACGAAATAAAGGGGTCCGCCCATATCTTATTAATGGAAGTTTATTATAAAAAGAAAAAGAGAAAATTTATTGATAAAAAATTTTGTATTTGTTAAGTTTAAGATAAACACAATTCTTTTCTAAGGAGTGTTTCAAGTTCTTCAAAGCTGTTTTTCCCTTGCAATTTCCATGTTGCAAACATGGACGCAATATATTGATAATTCTTTGCACCATTAATTGAACGGA
>JAUWIE010000014.1 GCA_030605515.1 Thermoplasmatota archaeon | reverse complement strand
ACATAATATTTAAATATTAAAACAACATTTAAACATTAACTTAAAATGCAAAGAGAGGAGTGAGAGATGGAAGAAATGTTTAAAAAGATTGGAAGCTGGTTATTCCTAATCGGAATTCTTGTGGCCGTTATAGTCGGTTTAGTAACAGGAGCTAAAGTGTGGACAGATACCCAAGGTTATGTAACATTACTACTAGCGATTCTAGGTTTTATAGTCGGTGTCTTAACATTCTTTGCAGTAGGAAACATCACACCAGAGAAAGTACCAACATTTTTACTAGGTGCATTGTTGTTAGTTGGAATTGGTACAGCTGGAAGTACTAACTGGTTCGAAGAAGTAAATATTATTGGACCATATTTTCAGAGTATTGCAGCAATGATAGCTGTGTTTGTTGCACCAGCTGCAGGTATTTTAGCTATTAGAGCTATTTGGGATGCTGGAAAAACAAAAGAAATTGAAAGAGTTATTCCAAAAATTCCAAAATAAAACAAAAACTGAGATAGAAAAAAACTACTATCTCCATCTTTTTTTTTATATTAAAATCTTTGATTTAAAATTGTGTATTAATACCTAACAACTAATTTTTAGCCACCATTCCAAATTTGTAAAAACCATTTATAGAAACTTACAATAGTCATGGTAAATAAACCAGCTACAAAACCTACGAGTACCATGGCTATCACAGGCATTTACTTATGCACCACCTTATTGTTTTGGGAATTCAAATCTGAAGCTTTCCTTATGGGCATTTTTCGTCACCTTTACCGATTTTAATAAATGCTAACATATAGCTATTATATGACATGCTATAGTTAATTATTACCATGATAATATTTGTTTTTAATACTATTTAATACTTTCCTGTAAAAATATTAAAAATGTTAAAATTCCTTTAATATAAAATTAAAATTATTAAAAATTACATTATGAAAAATGATCTATTATTTATTTTTTGAGAAAAAAAAATTTAAATATCCATTTTATACATGACAAGACCAGAAAGCATCTTTGGTAAAAAATATGTAGACTTTTGAGGCATATGTTCACCAGCCTCAGCTATTGCTTTTAACTCTTCAATTTTGGTGGCATTCATCAAAAATGAAAGATCAAACTGTTCCTCATCAACAAATCGTAACGCCTCTTCATCAACCTGGGTATATTTTACATGATCCTCTAAATTATCCTCCGTTATTCCCATTATTTGCTCAAGAATCATCTTATGCAAAATTGAAACATCAAGTGTTCTCCAGGTCTTTGATCGTTCACTTGCAAACTGATCCATTGCTTTTTCATCTTTTAATGTTAAAATGTAATACATACCTTTAATATACATTGCAAATCTATGATGATTATCTGATTCTAATTCTTCTTTAATACCCCTACCTAGTAACTCATAATCCTTCTCTTTATCCATGATTTTTCTTTTATCAATTGAAAAATGCTGACTTAATTTATCTAAAAGATTATCCATATTAATATTTGACATTTTTATCAATCTATGCGTTGGAAGAATAGAAAGACCTTCATCAAACATATTTACAAGGATAACCATCCGATAATTAAAATCAGAGCTTTCATTATACTTATCCGATTTATTCATCATTTCATTAGCAAAATTAAGTGCAGTCTGATATCTATGATGTCCATCTGCTATAAACAAAATTTTATCTTTAAGAATTCTTGTTATTTTTTTAATAATATCTTCATCTTCCAATTTCCATAATTTATGAGTAAATCCATCGTATCCTTTAACACTGATCAGAGGTCTTTTAAGAGAACTATCTATTTTCTTGCGTATTGAATCATTTTCATCAATATACAAAAGCTCAATTGGTTCAAGATTCGCATGACATTCTCGCATGAGATTTAATCTATCTGCCTTTGGTTTGGAAAGAGTTCTTTCATGCGCTTTAACACTTTTATAGCTATGATCAAGTTTAAGTAAAACAAAAAATCCGTTCATAGTCGTTAACTCATTTTTAACTTTATATTCAATTTTATATGGGAAAATAGCTGAACTTTGTGATTTAATTAATATAGATTCATCAATCAAAGAACTAAATAGTTCTTTTGCCCTAGTATATCTATTATTTTGATCAGTATCATCTGAAAATTGTTTTCCAAGAATTAATTTAATAAAATTATTTTGATGTTTCTCATATAGTTCTACCTGCATTTTAGGTGATATAATATCATAAGGAGGGGACATTACATCTTCTAGTCTTTCAATTTTATCTTTATTGTATGTAACACCTTTAAATGGAGAGATTTCGACCATAAGTTTTACCTCTTAGGGTTTTTAGAAGAATAAGATTCCTTTTTAAAAAACTTGCTAAAATGAAACATTTTATAAGTAGAAGGATAAATACTAAAATAAAAACAGGTGGTAAATAATGAAATATCGAGATATTATTACATTAGTAGCTGGTCTGCTTTTCATCGCATCAATTCCATATGGATTTATCGTTGTAAATATGCCTTACTTATTTTTACTACCATTGTTATGTTTGATTGTTATAATAAAAAAGCTTTGGATGTAGGACTTTTAATTTCGTACGAATATTTAAAATATCAATTTTTATTAGAGGGAACAAATGAGTATTACCTTAAAAAACAAAAAAATCACAAATCAAGCTGAGAAAATTCTAGCAAAATATAAATTATGTGATGCTTGTCTAGGTAGGGTTTTTGCAAAAGTTGAACATGGTTTGACAAATAATAAACGAGGGAAAGAAATAAGAAAACATCTTAAACAAACTGAATTTACAGATATTTGTAATTGTTGGCTTTGTTCAGGTTTAATAGGAGAAATATCGCATTTTAGTAGTTTAATATCAAATTCATTAAATGGTATCGAATTTGAAACTTTTTTAATTGGATCAAAAGTAGATGAAGATATTCAAAGTAGAGGACAAGAGCTTTTAGATTATACTAGCTCTGAATATTCAGAGCCAATTAAAATGGAGTTAAACAGAGAGATAGGGAAGATATTAGAAAAAAAAATGGGAAAAAAAGTTAATTTTGAAAAACCAACAATTATGATTATTATTGATACAGTATTTGATACACTGAAATTGCAAATTAGCTCGCTTTTTATTTATGGTCGATATAAAAAATTCAAACGTGATATTCCACAGACTAGATGGTTTTGTAGGGTTTGCCGTGGAAAAGGATGCAAGAAATGTAATTACAAAGGATTGTTATATGAAACAAGCGTTGAGGATCTAATATCAAAAAAAATTTTAGAGGAAACAGAAGGATCAGATGAATTGTTTCATGGATGCGGAAGGGAAGATATTGATGCTTGTATGCTTGGAAATGGTCGCCCTTTTGTTTTAGAAATTAAAAATCCTCATATAAGAAACCTTGACTTGCTAAAATTAGAACCTAAAATTAATGCTTTTTGTAAAGGGAAAGTTGAAGTGTCTAACCTTCGGTTTTCTAATAGAGATGAAATCGTTAGAATTAAAAATGCAGTGTTCAGAAAAACATATCGTATTGTCTTAGAAGGGGAAAAATGCTTAAATATAGAAAAACTTAAAAAGGCAGCCCAGACATTACGGGATAAAACTATAAGCCAGTTTACACCGTTAAGAGTGGCTCATAGGCGAGCTAATACGGTTAGAGAAAAAAAGATATACAACTGTAGAGTAGAATCAGTAGATGATACTATAGCTACTTTAATATTGGAAGCAGAGTCAGGGACTTATATAAAGGAATTAGTCTCTGGTGATGATCAAAGAACAAAACCAAATATAAGTGAAATAATAGGTGTTCCCTGTAAGGTAATAGAACTGGATGTCATAGAAGTCAAGGGGGAATAAAAAAATGGTAAAACGATCAAAAGGAATTAGAAGTAAGAGCAGAAAAATATTAAGGAAAAAACCAAGAAATAGAGGAATCAATTCTATTACAAGGGCATTACAAGAGTTTGAAAAAGGAGATTCTGTTAATATCGTTATTGATTCAGCGGTTCATAAGGGTATGCCTCATATTCGTTTTCAAGGATATACTGGGGCGATAGAGGGAAAACAGGGTGGATCATATTTAGTTGGTATTAATGTTGGTAAAAAACATAAAACATTAATTGTAAGATCTGAGCATTTAAGGAGAGTGCAATAATGGAAGGAGAAGGCAAAGGTGTTAAGTTTGTCTCACTATCTGAGGTTAAAAATATACTTAAAAAAGTTGAAAAAGAAAGAGAAGATCTACTTTATGAACAGAGAATTGCTCTTGAACATGCTCAGAAATTTGTGAAAATTCCTGTTAAAAAAACAAATGACATGATTAAAGATTTAAAAAATCTTGGGTTTCTTGATGAAGTAAATGCTTTTAAAATTGCTGATTTACTTCCTACAACCGCTGATGATTTAAAGGTTATTTTTGCTAAGGAGAGAATCACACTTGGTGAGGTTGAGATAAAAAAAATATTGGAGATTGTACAAAAATATTATATTGAATAACAGGGGGTTTAATTATGGAAGATTATGTTTATATTTTGGATTATTTAGCAAAAGGAAGAGGAGATAGTCCCCCTCATAAGCGACATCCCGTTGTCTATGGTATTGGTGAGAATCAATTTACTTTGCTTGAGCTTGTACCAAGAAATGATGCATCTTTTAACATCGGTGAACGTATTTATGTTGGTAAAGATGGTGAAAAAAGAAAGAAGATTATCAAAATCAAAGGTAGAGTTAATTTTGAGGAGTTAACAGCTACTGCTCATGGGGAAATGCCCTATATTATTCTTGATATTGTGCAAAACACAAAAGAGCGGTTTATAAAATTCTATAATGAAGCACCGGCGATTTCAACACGTTTTCATGTTCTTGAACTTCTACCGGGTCTTGGTAAAAAAATGATGCATGATATACTTGCTGAACGTAAGAAAAACCCTTTTACTGATTTTACTGAGATGTGTGATCGAATTAATTTTTTACGTGCACCTGATAAGCTTATTGCAAAGCGTATTGAGCTTGAACTCACTGATCCTAATCAAAAATATCGTCTTTTTACACGTCCACCAATTTCAAAAGGTCACTATTGATCGAATATGTTTAAAAAAAAACTCGGTCAAAATTTTCTAACTGATAAAAACATTGCAAAACGAGAAGTAAATTATGCAGAAATTAAAAAGGATGATGTTGTCCTTGAAATAGGACCTGGAAATGGAATTCTCACAACCTTACTTGCTGAAAAAGCCAAGAAAGTCATCGCAATTGAAATTGATAATAAACTTGTTGATAAACTCAGTAAGGTTTTACCTGATAATGTAGATTTAATTCATGCTGATGCATTAAAAGTTGATTTTGAAAAACTTACGAGGTTTAATAAAATTGTATCAAATCTTCCATTTCAGATTTCTTCACCTATTACTTTTAAAATCCTGAAATATGATTTTACTTGTGCTTTGCTTATTTATCAGAAAGAGTTTGCAGATCGAATGATAGCAATTCCTGATAGTAAACAATATTCTCGTTTATCTGTAGGTGTTTATTACAAGGCAAATTGTGAAGTAATTGAAACTGTTTCAAAGACATGTTTTAAACCTCAACCCAAGGTTGATTCATGCATTGTAAAACTAATCCCAAGAGAAACTCCTCCTTTTTTTATAAATGATGAAACGTTCTTTTTTGAACTAACAAAACAATTATTTAATCAAAGGCGTAAAAAAATTAAAAATACATTGAGCAAAATATATAAAATTAAATCAGAAGATGTTCCTTTTTTGGATAACCGTGTTGAAGATCTTTCACCAGAACAAATAGGTAAGCTTTGTAATATTTTATTTGATTTAAGGTAAACTCTAGTAAAAATTTTTTGATATTATCATTAACCCAAATAATTTTATACAATATAATCCATATAAAATAATTAGGATGAAGCAAGTTCGAATTATAATAGTATTAACAATAGCTCTTTTTTTACTAACATCTCCTATTAGTTCCTTTTTAATAGCCTCAAATGCATCAAATGAAGAATCTGATAAATCTAGTATTAACGAAACAACAATACTAGTCACTGGTTTTGGACCATTTGCTCAATATGATATTAACCCATCTCAGCTAATTGCTGAAAAATTAAATGAACAAGAGATAAATGGTAAAAAAATAATTGGAATAAAAGTACCTGTAGATTTCGATGAATCAATTGCTGTAGTAACACAAGCAGTTGATGATTTCAATCCAGAAATTATTATATGTATTGGTTTAGAAGCTAGTACTAGAGTAATCCATGTTGAAAAAATTGGGATTAATCTTAAACGTTTAACATCAGATAATTGGCCAAGATATATATTTCGTAAGGTTGATCCCGATGGTCCACTTTTTTATATATCAACTTTGCCAACACGAGATATCGTTGAAGAAATCAGGAAAACTGGTATTCCCGCTTTTCAGAGTTGTTTTGGTGGAACCTATATATGTAATACCCTGCATTATTGTGTTTTAAATTATCTAGAACAAAACAAGTCATCTATTATGGCCGGTTTTATACATGTTCCACTTCTATTATCTCAAAATCAAAATAGAGGAATGGAACTTGATAACTTAATTAAGGCAATAAAGATAGCTATAACCGTTAGCTTAGAAGAATAAAAAATGGACTGAACCCCTGTTAGTATACAAGTAGTTAGGTTAATATATTTATATTTACCTCCCGCTCGAAATCATCAGGTGATTTATATCCAAGCGATGAATGTAATCGTTTTTTGTTGTACACATCATCAATGAATCTCCCAATATTTTCTAATGCATCTGAAAAAGTTTCATATTCATTGAGATATACTTCTTCGTATTTCAATGTCTTAATAAAACTTTCAACAAATGCGTTATCATATGGATTCCCTTTTCGACTCATACTGATCTGAAAATCATGTTCTTTCAGAAGATCAACATATTGATTTGAAGCATATTGAACTCCCTGATCTGAATGATGGATAAGACCCTGTAAACTGGGAGTCCATCGTTTTTCAATAGCGCGATCAAGTGCGGTGAGTGTCAGTTGTGTATCAATATTTCTTCCAAGTTTCCAACCGATGCATTTCCGTGTGAAAAGATCCAACACAACAGCCAGATAGACAAATTCATCAATCAATTGAAGTGAAGTAAGAGACCAAGCGTAGTCAAACTATTTCTCAGCCTCTCCTTCCCGAACCACCCATGCACCTCTCAGCGCAGACAGCTCTCT
>JAUWIE010000039.1 GCA_030605515.1 Thermoplasmatota archaeon | reverse complement strand
TATAAAGAAATATTTCCATCCGGTCTATAGTGAACGAAGTGAACGGTGACCGGTGGTCAAGAAGAAGCAAGCCATAAAAACCTGTTTTTCATAGAATACTGATGGTGGTGCTCCTGCTTTTATTAATCCAATAAGCAGTAGCAAAAGCACCATCAGGAGATGATTTAATATGGATTGTATTAGCGGAGGCTCTGCCGAAATTCGACATCACAGCTCAAGTATTGGGCGTAACGTGTTGCATATGAGCTTCAAAGTCAAATACTGCCACGAAGTATTTAATGATGTACAAGTAGAAAAACGTTGTGAGGAAATTTTTAGAAAAGTTTCTGAGGAACATAGTTGGTTCCTGCGGGAGATTGGTTTCGACATGGATCATGTTCACATAACGATTGATGCTGGAACAAAAGGCCCTGAGGATGTTGCAAAAGCACTCAAAGGTACTTCAGGTCGAAAACTTTTGAAAGAGTTCCCCTATCTGAAAAAAGAATATTTCTGGGGTAGTGGACTCTGGAGTCCTGCGGTTTACTTTGATAGTCTTGGTGAAAGAACGATTGTAGAGATGGATGACTATACACGAAAACAAGGAGTGCCAAAAAAATACTTGTTCATGTTGGAACAGTCATGTCTTGGTGATTTCTCGTCCTAGATGGCCTGAGCGCTGAGGGTTGAGCCTACTGGAAGGAGGCGAACATGCCACCCATTTGAGCGAGCGCAGTGAGCGGAAATGAGTGGTACCCAAAGCGCAATTTGACAAAATATAGAAAAATTGGTGCTGCAAAGAGGCTTACAGCCTATACCCAGCAACATAAACCCAATAACAGATAATTTAAGTGAGACTATTATGTTTTCTGTTCGGTGGTTCTGTTTTCAAAATATTGGGTTCTGTCTTGACCAGAAGAGGCAGTTATTAATGATAGCTATAGATTCCTTCTGTCTGGTCATAAGTTTTTAGTGATCTTATGGCTTGTAAAAATCGTTTGATAAAAGTAAAAAATGTTATTTTGATTTAAGTTTGTTTTCAATATATTTTATCATATCGACATGTTCTTTGATATTAATGCCATTGTTAATAGCTATTATGTGTTCTAACCTGTCTTTCTGACTTAATCTTCCGATAAGTTTTGGGATCCTTCGTACAACCATTTCTTTCCAATCATCATTTGCCTTGATTAACTCGATAACTTTTTCCACGTCACAAATATCAAGCAATACTTGCGTATCGAAATTGTTTTTGTAGTCCACAGGGAGACCTAGCTTTACAGCAGCCATATGTTCTGCAGATGGAACCTTCACATTTACTTTCTCTTCTTTCATGTGGTATGATATTTCTCTTTCTTTAAACTCATTTAAACTGAATTCAAAGTAATGATGAGTCTGCGCCTCTTTTATTCTCGGCCCTGAGATCTCAATTCTCAACTCCACTTGTTCTATCGCTTCTCTTATTTCTTCAGGAATCTGGACATGAGGATCATATTTATGATAGAATTGGATGCCCCATTCATTCTTTCGTATATTCATTCCGATAGCTGATAGTTTTGATTTAATTTTACTCATTTTCACAGAATCCGTTATTCCATCAATATCTAACGTATAACGACCATGTTTATCACCGGTTAAAGCTCTAACAGCCCATCCGCCTATCACAATAAGATCATCTTTTATTTGTTCTAAAATTGACAAGGATTGATCTTCAATGTCCTTCTTTATCGGTTCAGGAAAATCTTCGAAATTCATAATCCTCTAACCCCGTGTTCGATTGCTCCGATGTCCAGGTAGAGGTCTACGTTCCATTTCTTTTCATATTTCGTTTCCCATCCTGATTTCCCATATTTCATCTCTTCCCTTAGAAAGACATATTTTTTATCTGAGCTGTTGTCATGAAATTTCTTAATTGCTTCATAGGGTATGAGTTGTCTGTCGATGTTATGGATTATATCAAGATAGCATCCAATCTGATTAACAAGGTTCTTTTCGATAGCAAGCTTAAGCAATATCGTATAATTGATTTTTTTATATGCTAAAATCTTAATGCAAGTATCTTCAACACCTTCAGGAGTTGTTGCTTTACCGATAAAAATCTCCTCGAGAGTTTGTTTGGCTGCTACACTTTCAAGAATCGCGATTTTATTGCTTCTTCCCATTATCATAAAACCGGTTCTTTTGATGGTTAAACTATCATCGATTTTCTCATAGAGAATTTTTTCAATTTCGTCTGAGGTGGCAATAATTTCTTCAAAAGGAGATGATCCTGGTGAATAAATTCTATCAGGGGACTTTGTTTCTTTTATCATTGAGTTTAAAAGGATAGCGAGTGGGTGATCTTTTATTTTTACTGCGATGAGAGGTTTTTTCTTTTCGAATTTTACTAAGCCGTTGTTTTCAAACAGTTTCAAAAATTTTCTTACGGATTTTTCTGATAGTTTGGTTTTTTTTGTTATGCCATTGACATTATTGTAAGAATCAAGAGTTTTCCACATTAAAAGAGTGTTCTTCCTTAGAAGTATTTCTGGGTCAACTCCGCAACTTAGAGATTTAATATAGAATTCCTTAAGTTTTTGATCATTGTAATTTTTTTTAATGTCTACTCGTGTTTCTCCATTGGTTTTGATTTTAACGATTTTTCCTTCCTTTAGCATCTCTTCAATAGCATTATAGATAGAATCTTGGGAATAAGGAAGTCGTTTCACTATGACATTAATGGATTGGGGTTTGATTGAGATAAATCCGAATACAGCTGATTTAATATTCATAACAAACGGAAGTTATATATTGAAAAGTATTTAAATGTTTCCACAACTTTTTTCCGTTTATTCATTTTTTAATTGAAATGTTGTTACAGTACCTTTCGTACTCGTGATAACTCCACCGCACATGGCCGTGAAGTGTCCCGGAGGGCTCCTTTCCGAAAGGATGTTACTTGTAACATATAATCTCATGTCGCATATTGTACTTATAATTTATCATTTTCACAGTATTTTGCCTGATTTTGAACGTTAATAATAGCAAAAATCATGTGAATTTACTGAAGGACTAAAGAGGCTTACGGCCTACACTCATAACAGCCATGTTAATTCTGTGTGTTTACTGAGGCTTATTGCTCTTATCAAGAACTTTATTATATCCAGAAAATCTTTTACTCTTAGTAAAGGTAAAATTATTATTATGCCTGCAAACAAACCTACATAATGCTGTTAAGGCATTGATGAAATTTAAAATGATGATTACTATGACTAAATCATAGTATTTTATAGGTAAATCAAGTTTTTATCTCATTTTCTATACGATTCTTTTTTTTTTTTAACAAAGTAAAAATTATAAAAACATTGGTTATTACAGAATAATATGGAATGGATAGAGCTATTACTTTTATTATTATTTTCTTTTTTACCACCGTTTTTATATGTAATTTGGATAAGAAACACTGAACAGTACAATAGAGAGAAATGGAAACCAATACTACTGTGTTTTTTATGGGGGGCAACTATAGCTATAATTGCCTCGATTATCTTGGAATTACTCCTAGGAATTTCTCTAGCAATTACTATTAATGATAATTATAGCATTGGATTTATAATTGCGATTTTAATAGCTCCTTTTGTAGAGGAATTGACAAAACCTCTTGCATTGAGCCTTAAAACTGTTAAGAAAGAGCTTGATGAACTTGAAGATGGTTTGATATATGGTGCTGTTGCAGGACTAGGTTTTTCAGCAACAGAGAATTTATTGTATGGTAGTAGTTTTATCTCTGAGGGTTTATTTGTTTTCTTTGTTTTTATTAGTATTAGAAGTTTTGGTGGTTGTTTGTTGCATGCATCTGCAACTGCTCTTACGGGTTATGGTTATGGTATATCAATTATGAAAGGTACCTCAGTAATTCGTATTATTCCCTTTTTTATTTTAGCTATACTAGTTCATGCCTTCTATAATTTCATTGTATCCTTTCATTTGATTGGGGTATTTGCGGGTCTCTTAATTGCTTTAACTTTTGTTGGAGTTACTATATATCTTGTGAGAAAAAAGATCAGGACCCTTGATTTACTATCTGGTTGAAATTGTCATTTTCTTATATTGTTTTTCAATTTTTTCTTTGATACTAATTTATATTTTTTAGATATTTATATCAATTTATTATATTTGTTTAAATATACAAGATTAGATGTTATATGGAAACGAAGTTGGTAAAAAAATACATTTTTTGGATTGAAATATGGACTTTTTAAAAGTTTCGAAACATTATTAAATGACAAATGCATACATGGTACACAGTGACAAATATGGGTTAAAGGAATAATAATGAGGAAGAGGAGGAAGGGACTTTGAATTTTTTCATAAAGTTTTCCCCTTTTATTTTTATTTTCCCTTCCTTCTTTTATAACCTATGTTTTTTTTAATTGAATCATTAACAACCCAGATTTTTTTTTATTTTGATATTCATTGCTAGCTATTTGATAAGAGCTGTAAAGGTGTTGGGTAATATCTGTACAACAAACCGTTTATAAGTAAAAAGCTAAAATAAGAAGTGAGGAGATATAAAATATGGCAGATATCAAAACATCAGAGCTTGTTGCAATTGTATTTAATATTGTTATAACACACATTCCGCACTTATTAAGGAAAAACACCTCATTTTTTTAATTTTTTCACTTGGCAATCCTTAAATTATTGCCAAGTCAAGTGATTATCATACAATAGAACCATTGTTTTACATACCTATATCCTCAACGAAG
>JAUWIE010000047.1 GCA_030605515.1 Thermoplasmatota archaeon | reverse complement strand
AAAATTCTTGTTTTTCCATGTGGAAAGGGTTCAACTGTTGGATCATATGTTATATATGGTCTTGCAAAAAATAGTGTAGCACCAAAAGGTATCATTAATAAGGAGACAGAAACTATTGTTGCAACTGGTGTCATTCTTGCTGGTATACCCTGTGTTGATCAAATAGATATTAAAAATATACAGGATGGAGACACTATCGTATTAGATGCTAATAAAGGAGAAGTAACAGTTAAATGATTTTTTTTTAGATTAAAGCAAGGCTCTCATACTCCAAGAGGATGCAAGTCCATTTAACTCGATTTCATACTCTCCATCATCATCAGACCACTTTATTTTTCCACTTATTGAGCTCATACCAACTTTCATTCCTACATATGTTGGGAACTTCCATACTTGTTCATAGGTGTTTTCAGCGTTGATATTCAAATTTAATTGCATATTATAAGGTAATATTAACGGTTGTAGAATACTTGGTTTTGCCTCTAGATTAAACTCAGATGGCATTTTTACAAATGGGAAGATCTTTTCATCTGATTTCGTAATCTTTAGATCAATGTTATTAAGCATTGTCATTGTTCTTCCATCATCTGTTGTTATTATTAATGAACTAATTGGATTTGTTTTTGATGTCAGAGAAGTAATTAACTGCGGTGTTGGATAATAATTGGTTAAATAAATATTCCATCCGTTATCAAGAGTCATATGGAACCAGTCCCATCCATTGATTGATCCCCTTGTTATAATATTTGGTGACCATGAATGTTCATGATGTCCTTTGCCTATTACATCATACTCTGAATTGTCTATTTGAACAGTTCCAGTAACATTACATCCTGTAAACATATAACTTGCTAAGTTGCTTTTTGATTTTTGAAAAGCTCTTTCACCCATAGTCCATATTGGTTCTGATGGTGCAAAGAAACGCAGATCCGCTACAATAACATGATCATTATCGATGTCGTTATCCTCAACATGAACGTGCCATTCAGGTGCTCTTCCCTCAGCCCATGAATCCTCAAATTTTAAGCTTACTCCAGGTGATTTCGCCTCAAGTGTAGGTTGTGAAAGTATTCCTAATCCTCTTTTTTTATTGATCATCCCCCCATATTCTTCTCCATCGGGGCTATGTAGTGTAAAAACTAAGAGATCTGGTTTTAATTGACCTAGAAGATCACTACGTGCCATATGATTGAAGCTTATGGATATGGTCCAGCCTGCTAGTTCACTTTCATCGTCAAATATAACACTATAGTACCACCATTCCCTACAAATACGGATTTTATCAAAATGAACTCCTTCATCTTCACCGGAAACACCCATCATATAACCTGGGATGAAGGATGTTGGTGGTGTTAGTATAGGCGGTGGAGTAGGAACCGGGTCTGGATCTGGGTCTGGAGTAGGGTCAGGATCCTCACCTATATATCCTGCTTTAAATAAAACAAGCCCAGCTATCACTATCAAAGCTACTACTATTATTGCATCTATCTTTTTTATTTTATATTTTTTACTGGGTTTAAGATTCATTAGTACGCACTTTGTTATATGTTGTTATATAAATATTAATTATCATGTATTATTAATATTTCTTTACATATGTTATCCAATTGCATTAGGGATATTGGATAATCTTATTCAAAAATAATAATTATTAATCTAATATTATAATAAAACTTTATGTGAAATTTAACCCTTAAGATACAGTTAAGTTAGTATGTGCATATGCGTATGAATATCTATCTGCGAAAAAGCTACTTAAAACCAATTATTGTTACTATGATTAACAACGGTTGGTAAGGGAAGAACACATAGTTTTTCAAATACGGAATACCCATCCAAAAAATACCCCTCTGAAATTCACCTTTCTTCCCTCCAATCCTGTTGTTGATATAATTTGTTAAACATTTTTTTTATTATCAATAATCTATTCCAAGGCTTTGTTTTCTTTATATATTGATCTGAAGAGGGGGAATTTTTATAATATGGATACAGTATTACACAAAAAACTCTCTGGGGAATAATAAAATGATACAAGATGATGATATAGAAAAATGTTTCAAGGAATTACAATGGATAAATGATACAGATCTTAGAAATAAGGTTGTAAAAGTTTGGAAAGAGGCTGCAAATCGTGGAAAATGGGAAACACTTGATGATGTACCATTCACTCTTCTTTTTGAAGGCTCTGGATTATTAACAGATCACACAAAAAGAATAGTTAATCTTGCTAAGAGTGTGTTTGATACAAGGGATGAGGATTTAAATCAAGATTATTTGATAGCAGGAGCACTTCTACATGATGTTGGAAAACTTATGGAATATGAGTTAATGGAAGATGGTTCTGTTGTGAAAAGCGAGTTTGGCAAACAGAAACGCCATCCTGTATCCGGATCAGAGCTTGCTAAAGAGTTCGGGCTTCCTGATGAAGTCGTACATATTATTTATGCTCATTCAAAAGAAGGAGATAACCTTCAACGTTCATCTGAGTCAATAATTGTACATCATTGTGATTTTATTGATTTTGAAATAAAAAAATCACTGGTGTAGGTGTATGAAAGAAAAGAATGCCGCTGGTAGAACAGTTGAAACAACTATTGCTGGTAAAACATATAAGCCTTTTTCTATTGCAAAAAAACATTCTTGGTCTTCAAAGGTTACAAGTCTCCCTGATGCATTAAAGAAATGCGGTCTTAAAGATGGCCTGACTCTTTCTTTTCATCATCAGCTTCGTAATGGTGATTTCGTTTTGAATATGACACTTGAAGAAGCTCGAAATCTTGGAGTTAAAAATCTTATGACTGCTCAGACTGCAATGTTTAACGTGCATAATCCTGTAATTGAATTTATTCAAGATGGTGTTATAAATCGGATTGAGGGTAGTGTTAATGGTGTTGTTGGAGATTATATTTCAAATAATCCACTTCCATATCCTGTTGTTTTACGTTCACATGGTGGTAGATGGGCTGCGGTTAAAAAAGGTGAGATTCATATAGATATTGCTGTAATCGCTGCTTCAGCTGCTGATGTTAGAGGTAATGCGACAGGAATTCTTGGTGAAAACGCTTTTGGTCCTATTTCGTATTCTGAAGTAGATGCAATGCATGCTGATCATGTTATTGTGGTGACAGATAACATTGTAGATTATCCATGTAAGTTTCAGGAGATTCAGGAACGGTATGTTGATTATGTTGCTGAGGTTGATCGCATTGGTGATCCTAATAAAATTGTGTCTGGTACAACTAAAATAACTGAGGATCCTATGAAATTACAGATTGCACGCGGCTGTGTTGATTTAATGGATGCTGCTGGTATTATTCGAAATGATATGGTGTTTCAATCTGGTGCTGGTGGTATTTCACTTGCTGCAATGAAATATCTAGGTGAGCTACTTGAAGAAAAAAATATTGTTGCATCATGTGCCACAGGTGGTCTTACTAAACTTATTATTGACATTTACAAATCTGGCCATGTGAAACATTTGTATTATTCACAGGTTTTTGATGACTATTCAGTGGATTTTGTAAAAGATACACTTGAGATGCCTGCTGATATTGGTCATTATGCTGATCCAACTTCTAAGGGGCGAACAATTGATGGCCTTGATACCGTTGTTCTAGGTGCTACAGAAGTTGATGTTAATTTTAATGTTAATGTTAACACCCATAGCGATGGTCGTCTCTTACATGGTATTGGTGGTCATCAGGATACTGCAGCTGGTGCTAGTTTAGCTATTATAAGCTGCCCTGTTTTCCGGAAAACAAATCCGATTGTCCTTGAGAATGTTACTACTATTACTACACCGGGATCAGTTGTTGATGCAATTGTTACAAATGAGGGTATTGCGATAAATCCTAAGCGTAAGGATCTTATTGAAAAAGTAAGAGATAAACTTGATATTGTCCCTATTGAAGAATTAAAAAATATGGCGTATGATGCAACTGGTGGACCACAAAAACTAGAATTTACTGATGAACTTGTTGGAATCACTAAATGGTTTGATGGAACTGTTTTAGATGCTATTTGGAAGGTTAAGAGGAATTAGATTATGAAATGGAATACCAAGGTTACAAAGGTAGAGCCAAATCATCTAGTTACAAAAGGTTATCGACAGGAGGACCTTATTGGAAATATACCTTATCCTCATGTTGTATACCTGCTTTTAAGAGATGAACTTCCATCAAAAGAACATGGTCAAATGATGGATGCTATACTTACCGCTTGTATTGATCATGGTGTGACACCGCCCTCTGCGATGGCATCTCGTGTTGTTGCCTCTGGAGGAGTGCCTCTTCCTACAGCTGTTGCAGCAGGAGTGTTATCTATTGGAGATGCACATGGTGGAGCAATAGAAAAGGGCGCTAAATTTTTACAAGACGGAATTAAACAAATGAAAAAAGATGATAAAACCGTTGAAGAAATAGCAGGAATTCTTGTAAAAGAAAGTAGAGAAAAACATGAGAGGATACTTGGTTTTGGTCATAGGGTACATACGTCTGATCCTCGGACTAAAAGATTATTTTCTCTTGCAAAAAAACTAGAGATACAAGGAGATCATATTGATCTTTCTAAATCAATCGAAGTTGAGTTAGAGAAACAAACAGGTAGAAAACTTCCGATAAATGTTGATGGAGCAATTGCAGCAATAATATCTGATATGGGTTTTGATTGGCGTCTTGGTAAAGCATTTTTTTTACTTGGAAGGGTTGCAGGGCTTACAGCTCAAGTATATGAAGAGCAAACTCAGGAAAAACCAATGCGGAAGATGTTTTCAGCGGAATGTGAGTATGATGGACCTAAGGAAAGAGATATTCCTTAAATTGGATAATGTTTGGATTACTGAAAAATTAAGATGTGTTTGGAGGTTGTTTAAATGAGTAAAACAATGATTCAGAAGATTTTTGAGAATCACTCAGAAAATGAGGCTAATGTTGGAGATATCATTGATGTTGAAATTGATGTTCGTGTTGCTCGTGATTTCGGTGGTGCAAACGTTGTAAAGAATCTTGAGGATAATAACCTCTCCGTTGATGACCCAAAAAAAACGTTTTTTACATTTGATTGCAATCCAGGTGGCTGTGATCAAAAATACGCTGCCAATCAACATATCTGCCGGCTTTTTGCAAGACGTAACAACATTAAGGTTTTTGATATTAATAGTGGGATAGGTACACATCTAGTAATCGATGAAGGATTAATTGCTCCTGGTGAAACTATTATTTCTACAGATTCACATGCAAATATTCTTGGTGCCATTGGTGCATTTGGTCAGGGTATGGGCGATAAAGATATATCTCATGCTTTTTCTTATGGGAAAGTATGGTTTAAAGTTCCTCCGACTGTTAAAATAGTGCTAAATGGAATGCCATCTGAATCAACTACGCCAAAGGATGTTATACTGAGGATACTTAAACAGCTAGGAGCTAATGGTTTGCTTGGTTTTGCAGCTGAAATATATGGAGACTATATTGATAGTTTGTCACTTGATGGTAGAATCACAATAGCGTCGATGGCAACTGAGATGGGAGGCATTATTGTTTTATTCCCACCAAATGACAAAGTTATAGATTTTTATAAATCAAAATTTAGGAAAAATATTCAACCAGTTTATGCAGATAAGGACGCTGAATATGAACAAACAATTAAGATAGATATTGATGGTATTAGTCCACAGCTTGCTAGACCAGGTCATCCTGAGGATGTAGTTGATATTAAAGAAGTAAAAGGCGTTAAGGTTGATTCTGGTTTTATTGGTTCATGCACTAATGGACGTATGGACGATATGCGTAAAGTAGCTGAAATTTTAAAAAATAGTCATATTGCACCTGATAGAGTTCTTAAAATTGTACCTTCAACTGATATGATTTGGAAGAAATGCTTAGATGAGGGTTTAATTAAGATATTCAAGGATGCAGGTGCCCTTGTTGGATCTGCTGGTTGTGCGGGTTGTGCTGCTGGACAAATAGGACAAACTGGTAAAGGCGAAGTAGCTGTCTCATCAGGAAATCGTAACTTTGTTGGTAAACAGGGTAAGGGCGATATCTATCTAGTATCACCAGCAACAGTTGCAGCATCTATAGTTGCTGGTTACATTACAACAGCTGATGAAATACCAAAAACTCCAGAATCTGTTGAAATACCTACAGAAAAACCAATTAAAGAAAAAATAAAAGAAAAGAAAATCTCACCAAAATTAAAAGTTGAAGGAAGAGCATGGATAATCAAAAAAGATAATATTGATACAGATATGATATTTCATAACCGATATCTTTCAATTACTGATATTGATGAAATGGGTCAGTACACATTTGATAACCTAAAGGGATTTGAGAATTTCGCAAAAGAAGTAAAAAAAGGAGATATCGTTGTTGTTGGTAAGAATTTTGGCTGTGGTAGCTCTCGTCAGCAGGCTGTTGACTGTTTCAAAGCACTTGGTGTAAATGTAATTATCGCTGAGTCATTCGGGGCGATTTATGAGAGAAACGCAATAAACAATGCAATGCCAATTTTGATTTCCGAGGATATTACAAAAAACATAGATGATAAAGATATCATTTCAATAGATCTTAAAACAGGTGAAATCACAGATAAAACACAGAATAAAATTTATCATGCACGACCGTTTTCTCAGGTACAGCTCACTATATATAAACGAGGTGGGCTTTTAGATAGCGCTGATTGATGATATTTTTTTCCATTAATATTTTATATTAAAAAACTGTTCCATAATTATTGTTTATTTGATGGGATAGCGGATGCAAATCAATATTATATTAGAATATTTGAAATTTAAAAATTATTTTTTTCCTAGGTTTTTTCTGGAGGTTGCTCTATGAAAAATGAGCCTGAGATCGTAAAAATCTTAAAAAAAGAGGAAAAACTAGGAAAACTAAATAGTGATAGATTTGAAAAAACTACATGTGATAGTGAATTCAAAGGTTTCAGGGATAAATATCGTAGGCTATTTGATAATGCTGTTGATTCAATTGCTGTTATTGATTGTGATGGATATCTTTTAGATTTAAATAAAAAATTCGAAGAGGAAAGCAAATACAACAAAAAAAATTTATTAGGAAAAAATGTTTTTTCAAGTGGGATTTTCACTAATAAATCAGTCGAAAAAATAAAAACATATCTTAAGAATTCACTATCAGACCAATCCTGCTTGGTAATTGAAATTGAATGTTTAAGAAAAGATGGTAAACTGGTTCAATATGAACTTAGAGCAGTTCCAATTAAAAAAGATGCAGAAATAGTAGCAATTCAAATTGTACTCAGAGATATTGCAGATCAAAAACATGTAGAGGAATCGCTACGGGAAAGTGAAGAACGATATCGTTCATTTGTACAGAATTTTCAAGGAATTGCTTTTCGTGAAAAAATTGATTTCACACCCATTTTTTTCCATGGTGCCGTTGAAGCAATAACTGGCTATACTGAGGAAGATTTTATTGAGGGTAGAGCAAGACGGGATCAAATCATTCATCCTGATGATTTATCCAAAATTTCTGAATCCATGAAAGATATACGTTCAATTACAAATTATTCCACTGAGCAGGAATATCGAATTTTCCGAAAGGACGGGCAATTAAGATGGATTCTTGAAATGAGTCAAAACATCTGCATTAAAAACGGTAAACCTGCTTTCGTACAAGGAGCAATTTATGATATTACCAAACGTAAGATGACAGAAGATGAATTAAGAGAGGCACATGAGATACTATGGGTTGTAAATAAAGAACTTGAAAGAAAAGTAGCTGAGAGAACAGCTGAGGTGGAAAAACTTGTTAAACAAAAAGATGAGTTTATTGATCAGCTTGGCCATGATTTAAAGAATCCATTGACACCTATTGCTCATTTACTTCCAAGAGTAATGAAAAAACCAGATGATCCAAAAACAAAGGATAGATTAGAAATTATTTATCGGAATGTCAACTACATTGAAAGTCTTGTAACTGATACTTTGAAACTTGCTAAACTTCAATCACGTTTTGTAAAAATAGATATTAACGATGTTAACCTCCTTGATTTAGTTAATAGTGTTATAAACGATAATCAACTTCTATTTGAAGAAAGAAATATAATTGTAAAAAATACGATTGATTCAAAAATTTATGTTGAAGTAGATGAGCTTCAACTTAAAGAGGTTTTTAATAATCTTTCTTCTAATGCTGTTAAATTCATGGATTCAGATGGTACAATAACATTTGATGCTAAAAAAACAAAGGATAAAAAAAATGTAACAATTTCAGTCAGAGATACAGGTATTGGTTTAACAAAGAATCAGATTGAACATATTTTTGATGAGTTTTACAAAGCAGATGAATCCAGACATGACTTTGATTCAAGTGGTCTCGGGCTTTCTATTTGTAAAAGAATTGTTGAGCGTCATAATGGTAAGATGCGGGTGAAAAGCTCAGGGATCGGTAAAGGAACAATATTCTATTTTACTATGCCTATGGGTGTAAAAAGAAAAAATATTAAGAAGGATAAAAATCAATTTAAATTCAAAGATGATACTAAAATTGACAATAAAAATATGAGAGGAGAAAAAACAATGGAAAAAATGATAATGGTTGTAGATGATGATCCAGATATAATTTATACCATTAGAGATGATTTAGAAACCTCATTTGGTAAAACTTTTGAAGTAATTGATGCAGAAAGCGGGTTCAAATGCATTGAGCTTTTAGAGGAAAATAAAATCCCGGATCTTATACTGCTTGATATCATGATGCCTGAGATGAGTGGCTGGGAAACACTTAATAAGATAAAGGAAAACGAGTCATGGAAAAATATTCCTATTATTTTTCTTACCGCACGAACCGATAGAATAGCTAAGGAAGCCGGTGGTTTTTTAGCAGATGACTACATTGAAAAACCATATAAAATAGCTGATTTTAAGAAAAGAATTAATAATGTTTTAAAGTGCTCAGTAGAGGAATAATCATTATCTAAAATAATTAATCCAACTCTTTTTTTTTATTTTTTTTTTATGATCTAAATAAAACGTTTTCTCTCATAAATAATTTAGTTGCAATGAAAATTGCTATTGCTCCATATATTGCTGATGAGATAAATGAGATACTGATTTCGATTATTCCTATATTTCCTACAAGAAATCCTTTCATACATGCAATAACATTGAGAACTGGTAGAGCAAAAAAGATAGGGTCATTAAATGTCATATACATTGAAAAGATCGCAGGGAGTATAATAACCATAGTTAAAGGTGAAATATAGGTAGATGCCTCCTTAAAATTCCTAGCATATGAACAAACAATTAGCTCTATTGAAATAATAAAAACTGCAAATATTGCAACAAGTGCGAGCAAAATCAGAAACACAAATGGACTGATATCAAGCCCAGATGAAATACCCTCTATTTGTGATTCAAGGATACTTGATGATACAGCTGCTCCACCAAGCATCAGCACTATCATCACCGTAAGTGTTATCATCACAACAGATAAAATAGCGAGGAATTTTCCAATTACGATTTCTTTTCGTGAAGCCGGTGAAGTTAGTAATGATTCCATTGTTTTACGTTCTTTTTCACCAGTGGTCAGATCAATTGTTGCATTCATCCCACCAGTTACACCCCAAATGGTAAGAAACATTGGAAGCATCATTACAAGCATAAATGCAACAGGATTATCAGCTTGCGGATTAAGATCAACTGAGTTCATATTGATAGGCTCAAGTGTTGCATTTACTTCATCTGATGATAGATTTAAATCCTTCATAAGTGAATATTTAACTATACTGTCTCTGTAATAAGTGATAATTTCTCTAACAAATGGAACACCAGTACCTGAACGTATATTATTACTATCAAAATAGATATTTACAGTTACATTTTTACTCGTGTTTATCTCCTTTTCAAAACCTTCATAAAAATACAGTCCTATTTCTATTTCACTTTCGTTGATTAATTTCCGTAATTCATTTTCAGTATCAGTATAGCTTATTTCAATCATGGATGTCTCTTCAAAATATTTCATCAATGTTGGCGCCTCATCAGCATTTACAACGCTTAATATAATAGGGTTTTCAGCAGAAGCTGTCCCCATCATAAATGGTACAAATGTGACAAGTGGTATAACAATCACAGGTCCAAGAATCATAGCGATAATAGTCCTTCGATCACGCATGGTGTCTTTTAATTCTTTAAGAAAAATAGTGTTTACCTGACTAAATGACATTTTCATCATAATCACCTCATTATGTATGCTCCTCCACAAGTCGAATAAACACATCCTCAAGATCTTTTTTCTTTGTCATTGATTTAAGCTCAGAAAGAGTCCCTATTGCAATGATATTTCCTTTTTCGATAATTGCTATCCGATCGCAGATTTTTTCTGCTTCTGGCATAATATGAGTTGAAAACAATATCGTCTTTTTCTGTTTCTTTGCTTCAAGTATCATATCTTTTATCGCACGGGCACTCATAACGTCAATACCTGCGGTTGGTTCATCAAGAAACAAAACAGAGGGATCATGAAGAAACGCTCGCGCAATGGATACTTTTTGTTTTGTACCTTTTGAAAGCGTTGAATTTCGAGCATTTATAAAATCCATAAGGTCTAATTTATCAAAAAGCACCTCTGTTCTTTCTTTGATAATTTTTTTATCCATGCCATGAAGACGACCATAATACAGTAACATTTCAGCAGTTGTAAGACGGTCATAAAGACCTACTTCCTCAGGTAAAACACCAATTATTTTTCTTACTTCACGTGGTTTTTCAATTACATCAATACCATTTATAATCGCAGTTCCCTCATCAGGTTTTAAAATAGTGCTTAACATCCTTACCGTTGTTGTTTTCCCAGCGGCATTTGGTCCAAGAAGCCCAAAGATTTCCCCATCATCTATCTTAAAATTGATATGATCAACTGCTAATTTTTTACTATATGATTTAGTAAGCATATTTACTTCAATCATCTATTTCTCTCCTCATACAAGGATTTATGAAATTTTTTATTAACGGGTTTATTCTAATGTGTTTTAACTGCAGTTCCAAACGCGATAAGTTCTGCTGCACCATGCATTGTTTGAGCAGTTGCATAACGCATGCCTATTACAGCATCTGCACCAAGTTTTTTTGCATCATCAAGCATTCGTTGCATAGCAGTTCTCCGTGCTTCTTCCATGAGCTCGGTATAGGTTTTTGCTTCTCCTCCTACTACTGTTCTTAGACCTGCACGTATATCTTTTCCTATATGTTTGGTCTGAACACAACTACCAAAAACAACTCCTAATACCTCGGTTAATTCTCTGCCTGGAAGAGTATCTGTTGTTGCAACCATCATAGTTATTTCCCTCACTTATCAATCTTATCTTGGTTTTTAAGATATTCCTTTTTTATTATCTCTAATTTTTTTTTTAACCTATTATTGCTTTACAATAAGGACAAACTAAAAGATATTTTTTTTCAGTTCCAGTAAATCTCTGTCCAATGAAATTTTGCTTAAGTTTATTCTTCTGAAGTATTGGTGTAACTTTCTGATGACAATTGCGGCATTCAACCTCTTTTATGTCATACTTTTTATCAAACCACATTATAAAACACTTTTTTTTTTATTTGTATTCATATCCACATTTTGCACAGCGATATATTTTACCATCAAATCTGAGTTTAGGATTATTGCATTTTGGACATGTTCCAAGTACTCGTTCCTCAAGCATTCGTATTCGATTTAACTCTCGTTCCGCAAGCTGAGATAGATTAATCCATGGATTTTTCTTCCACCATTTCCAGGTTTCATCACCAAGTGTTATCGTTACTTTTGGCATATATCTGGCACCTATCCGAAGATCTCAATAGTATAACCAATTACTAATGGAATTATTCCCACTACAATGGCGACAATAGATTTAATCTTGGGTCCACCAGGTGCATTGATCCATCGTGTAAGATTAGGATTTAAAAATGCACCAATCCCAAATAAGACAACAATTATTCCAGTAATAATTAGTATGATATTAGCAGTTCCCATGGTATCTACTTCAGTTTTACTGCTGTTCTATATGCTAGGATTTCTGCGGCACCACCCATAATAGCTGAGGTCATAAACCTAATATTTATTACCGCATCTGCACCTACTTTTTCTGCTTTATCTTTCATTCGTTTTAATGCAATTTCTCGTGATTCCGCAAGCATGTCTGTATATTCTTTTATTTCGCCACCTGCTATGTGACGTAGTCCTGCTTTTATGTCTTTTCCTATGCTTTTTGCTTGAATTGTATTTCCTTTTACAAGCCCAAGCATTTCTTTTATTTCTTTTCCACTTACAAAATCTGTATTTGTTAGTATCATGGTTCTAAATCCTCCTTACTTATTTCTTCTTTCATTTTTTTTGTATCTCTTCGTTGTTCAAAAAGGATAGATGTAAAAAGAACAATTAGTCCTATTACTACCAATCCTATTACAAATCCTGTCACAATATTTATTTCCTGCATTATTTCCTCAAAACCTAGGTAGAATCCATATGCTATCCATATGAGAATGCCACCTATCAGCAATGAGAATCCAATTAAGGTTCCTTTGCTCATGTTCTTTACTCCAATACACGTTTTAATACGTGTTTATACGTATAAATGACAAAGTATTTAAACTTGCCGAAAAAGGGTTCTGTTGAATGGAGGCGTGTTGAAAATGTAGTGTTGAAAGTGGAGTGGAATTACAATATTACAATAAGGTTCTGTAAATTTTCGGGTGATATTAACGTCCTCTTTTTGATTGTAACAAATCAGGTGATGGGGAAAAATAAAGTTAACAATTTAACGGCTTTGGGACAGAATTATTCAATCGTGGATGAATTGCTGAGTTAAGCTTATCCGTCTTGAGCCTGTTGTAAATAAAAAAGAATAGACTTGTAAAATAGATTGTTAATAATTAATGTTGATTATATTATAAAAATATAGGAAAATATTGAGTAATTTCGTCAAAATGTATGTTTTTCCCAAAAGTGTTATAAATAAGTAGTGATATATATTTTAGTGTAGCTCAGTAGAGTTACATTGGTTTCACCTACCCTAACCCATTTAATATTATAATTTTGGGTTAGCGTAGGCCAAAGTTTAGAGGGGTAATACGTGCAACGTGTTTTTGTATATATTGATGGTAGAAATTTTTTTTATTCTCTAAGAGATGTAGATTCATCGTATACCGATTTGAATTTTGATTTTGTTAAATTTTCAGAATTAATAAATGGTTCAAATTGGGATAATAGGAAACTTGAAAAAATTAATTATTATAATGCAGCATTAAAGCAAAATGTTAATCAATTTACTTTTCAACAACAGCAAAGATTATTTGCGCGACTTAGAAACAATCCGTTGGTCGAAGTTAAATTATGCAAAATGTTGAGGAGAACAGATTCAAGAGGAAATCAGAGGTATGATACCAAAGGGGATGATATATGGATAGCTTGTGATATGTTACAAGATGCTAATGATAATAAATTCGATATTGCTATTCTTGTTAGTTGTGATGGTGATTTCCTTAAACTTGTTGAATATGTTCAAAATCTTAATAAAACCGTTGAAAATGCTTATTTTTTAGGTGCGGGTTCTCGTGCTTTGAGAAATCAATGTGGTGAAAATAATAAAATTGGAATCGGATTAGATTTGATAGAAGAATGTATGATTTAGTGTTATATTTTACCCAAAGTAAAAATCCAAACATATGTAACAAAATAAAATCACCCGATTTGTTACAACTCACCTAAACACACCCCCATGTCCCGATTTTGTGACAGAAACTTACAATAAGTATCTATTTAAATAAGTCCTAATTTGGAGTAATTGTTCGGCGTATGTCAAAAGAGTAGTTGATGCTTCTCTATATGTATTAGTTGATGTTTTAATTTCTGGAAAAATGTTTTCAAATTTATCAGGAAACGTCTTTTCTTTTTTTTCAATAGTATAACAAATATCTTTTCTTATCGAGATATAATTTTTAACAAAAGATTTTATCATTTCTCTTGTATCGGGCCCAATGGGAAAATTTGGATCAGGTTGACTCTCTTGTATGCCCTTAGACATATCAATCATTGTTCCTCCGAGTTCAGTAATTC
The DNA here is from genome assembly GCA_030605515.1 of Thermoplasmatota archaeon. Taxonomy (GTDB): domain Archaea; phylum Thermoplasmatota; class E2; order DHVEG-1; family DHVEG-1; genus JAUWIE01. The sequence continues at coordinate 417 of JAUWIE010000047.1, read as the reverse complement.
GTTGATGTATCGATATTATATCAGGTGCAATCCTTGATTTTTCAATTTTTTCAATTTCCCTTCCAAGATGTTTTTCTTTTTTAACCAACAATCTTCGTTCTGTCTCATCTTTTAATTTTTCAATTTCTTTTTGAGTATTACTTATAATAAACACCACTCTCTTAAAGAAAATAAAAAATTTAAAATTATCGGTTTGTCAATTATTTTTCTTGATTTTTAATTGATTGCATTAATAGTTTTTCCCATTTCTTATCACCTAAATCTAAATAAATATTCGCAAAATGAGCAGGAGTATAACCTATTGCGCCCACCATGGGTTGTACCCCTTTAACAGCAAATCTGCATGTTCTAATGATTTTTCTTCAACCTTAGAAAATCTTTTTTCCATACACTCCCATGAACCATACACAATTTGAA
>JAUWIE010000023.1 GCA_030605515.1 Thermoplasmatota archaeon | reverse complement strand
GGATTTAAGTACATAGCACTTGATATTGAGGGTTATAGAACAGGTAGTTTAAATGAGGGTCTAAAAACATGAAAAAAATATTACAGAACTACAAGAAGGGGAAAATTGATCTTACTGAAGTTTTAGATAAAATTAAATTATTACCTTATGAAGATTTAGAATTTGCAAAAATTGATACTCATAGATCTTTACGTAAGGGGTTTCCTGAAACTGTTTATTGTCAAGGTAAAACCATTCCTCAAATTATTGAAATCCTTAAGGCGATGTCAAAGAATGACCATAATATCTTAGCAACAAAAGCAAATAAAAAAATTTTATCAGCAGTAAAAAAAGAATTTTCTGAAGTAAAATACAATGAATTTGCAAAAACCATAGTTATAAAAAATGAGAAAATAAACCAGAAAAAAGGAAAAATACTGGTAATCACCGCAGGGACATCAGATATCCCTGTTGCAGAAGAAGCAGTTGTAACCGCAGAGCTAATGGGTAATAAGGTTGAAAAAGTCTATGATGTTGGTGTTGCTGGTATTCATCGTTTGTTTGATTTCAAGGATAAAATCTTTAATTCAAATGTAATTATTGTTGTTGCTGGTATGGAAGGAGCCCTTGCAAGTATTGTAGGTGGTATTACATCCAAACCAATTATTGCGGTACCAACAAGTGTTGGTTATGGCGCTAGCTTTAAAGGTATTGCACCGCTTCTTACAATGATGAATAGCTGCGCTGAGGGTGTTGTAGTTGTTAATATTGATAATGGATTTGGAGCAGGCTACTTTGCCAGCTTGATAAATAGGTGAAATATGGTGAAAATAGCATATTTTGATTGTTTCTCTGGAATATGTGGAGATATGATTCTTGGTGCTTTTATTGATCTTGGGTTAGAATCGTCTTTTTTGAAAAAAGAGCTGGAAAAACTTAATCTTTCTGGTTATAATTTTGATGTAAAAAAGGCTACGATAAATCAAATCACTGCTGTTGATGTTTATATAACTGTTAATGAAGAACAGCATCATCGGAGTTTAGGAGATATTACTACATTAATTGATGGTAGCACACTTGATAGGGATGTTAAAGAGTTAAGTAAAAAAATTTTTATTAAACTAGCACAAGCCGAAAGTAAGATTCATAATATAAAGATTGATGATGTTCATTTTCATGAGGTCGGAGCAGTTGATTCTATTATTGATATTGTCGGAGCAGTAATCGGCTTGAAAAAACTTGGTATATCAGATGTCTTTTGTTCTCATCTTCCTCTTGGTAGTGGTTTTGTTAATTGTGCACATGGCGTGCTTCCTGTGCCTGCTCCGGCCACAGTTGAGCTTTTAAAAGATGTTCCTGTGTATTCAACAGATAGAAAACAGGAACTTGTCACACCAACGGGTGCTGCGATAATAACTACGTTTGCGAAACAGTTTGGTGATATGCCTCATATGAAAATTGATAAGATTGGATATGGTGCTGGTAAAACAAAGAGTGTTTATCCAAATTTATTAAGGGTTTTTCTAGGAAGTTTAGAATCTAATGATTAAAAAGAATTAGAATATGAATAATCCTTTAATATAGCTGATTTTAACTAATAGAAAGACACCAAAAACAACACTAAACGCAACTGTGAATCCTCTTATTCTGACATTATGACTGTCAATTCATTGGACATGAGAAATGGTTGATGAGAAAAAAAGTGATAGGGCAAACCAGAAGTTGAACTTCCAGAAAACTTATTTTTGCGTGATTAAATCACACATTATTTTCCGGGTCATTAATGTTTTGCATATTTGTGAAGTATTGAAAGAATTATGTTGAATCTGAAGTCATTAGTAAAAAATCCGTTTTTCATGCCGTCTGTAAAAGATTATGTTCCCAACGGAGAAGGAACTGCAATTTACTAGTATGACATTTTTTATCACGGTTGACGGTTGATGAACAATAAACTATTGATTAAATCATTAATATCATTTTTGGATTACTTGAGAATTTGAGCGATTCGCTGGTAAAAATATAATTTCAATATAATTCACTAAAATCTTTCAGTTGATTTTTATTATTTTGTTATATTTGCTCCACATAAAAAACCAACAAAGAAGGAAAATGCTGAAGCAGCAATGCCCCTATACCATTCTATTCCTCCAATATTAATAATGTTAAAAGTGTGCAAGATACATATAAAAAAAGAAATGGCAAATGAAAAAACAACAATATAGGCAATAACTGAATGGATGTGGGGTATCTTTAATATAATTGGCTTTTGTTTTTCAACAGTTATAATATTCCCCTCCAATCTAAAAATGTTCGACATCTTGGACAGTATGTATTTACTAATAACTAAGTTGCAATTTGGGCATCTGAATACTTGTGTTGTTTTATCAAACAAAGCCATAAAAAAACCGAAGAACTTACGGAATATATATAAACTCTCACCATTATTTAAGGTTTATATTTGGTGATGAATAGTGACTAAAGAAAAGATAAAAAGAGCAACATTAAAAGAACCTAAGGATTATGTTAAATTCGAGCCTTACAAATCAATAATTAATGCATTAAAACTCGCTCCAAGTTATTGTGAAGAATTTAAAGAAGGGTTAGAAACAAAGGAATTAAGATGTCTAATTGTAAAGGGATATACTGTAGAAACAGGCAAAGGGTTTAGAAATAAAAAAAGAGCGAAAAAGATTACACTTATTAAAGATTATAAAAAAAAATTAGAATGGAATTCTAACGTCAAACTTAATCAGGATATTTCTACGACCCATCAAGGATTTAATAAATATTTAGAAAAACTCGATGGGATTTGGATAGAAAGAAAAAACGGTATTTGTTTCTTAAGTGAAAAACGCAAATTTGAACTTTTGAGGCTCAGGCAAAAAGATATTATTATGAATACTGGCTTAGAATATTCTGTTTTTCATCCTTCTCCGGGACATAGCTATACATACTATATTCCAAGGATTACTACCGAGTATCTCATTCAGAGTGTAAAAGGTTTAAAAAATAGGGTAGAAAAAGTGGAAGAAAATCTAAAAAAGGCCCAAGCGGAATGGTTAGGCATCCTTTCGGAAGCTAGGGATGTTTACCTGAAGGAATTATGGAATAGACAATTTTTACAAAATAATGAAATATATGTTTTAACAAAATTTGATTTTTGCCTGGATACAATCTTTGATAGGCGGATTATTTTGCTATTAGACATTTCATTGCCAGAAAAGACTCTTGATGAGCAATGGGATTCCCTCATGGATATCAAAAAGAGGGCTTTTGAAAAATATATTCAAAAAAGATATCCAACACTTACTCAGTCCCAGATTGAAGAAGTGCATAAGAAAATAGAGAAAGAATATAAGTTAAAAAAGGAGTTTTTTGATGGGCTGTCCAAAAAAATTAAACAATACGGAAGCATTGGAATATTAGAGCATATCATAGTATTAGATTTCTTAGGAATTGGCAAACACAGGTATGAGGAGCTTGTAGCTGCAGATATAATCAAATCCGCTAGCCTTAATAGAGGTAAATCAGTTGGCGAAATATATGATGAACTGAAAAAATCATCAGAAAAGGAATATCCTTACGATACTTTTGAGAATAAAGATTCATCTGAAGAGCATACCATAAATTCTGTAAACGAAAAACTGTATGTCAAGCCACCGTTTTTCAAGAGTTTCTTTCAAGGATTTGAAAAGGAGTTGAAAGAGCTAGGTTTCAAGAAGAACAAATTGGAAGATTTCTGCAAGGATCTAGATGAGACAGCAATGATATTGAGACTGCCTTCTTTACATGATGACCCTGCGGATTTACTATAACCATCTGGATACAGGCTAAAAACATTCTTTTTAGCTCGTTTTAACGATGTGGTGAGAAAGTATATAACGGTATTGATATATCTGAAGTTTGCCGAAGGCGAATTTGGTCAACGAAATTAGCCAGATATACCATGTTATATGACCCAAGGAGCAAGGAGCAAAGCAACGCAGGGTTCCGAATCCAGCCATTTAGGTTATTTCTTACTTCTAATTCCATATTTCTCTCTAAGGGTTAGTCCCCAACCAAAGGTTTTTAGAAGAAATTTTTCATGTTCTTTAAACTCTTCCATCAATTTATCATCCAATTTTATTCTCTTACGTGTAACTGGATTGTCAATAACAATTTCATTCTCATCACTCATCTCCTCATCTAAGTCCCAATGGGCTACTGCATTTCTCAATCGTTGAACAAATCTTAAAGAGTTTTTTACTTTTGGGTATTGTTTTAATTTTCTGAAATATGGGATTTGCTCGTAGAGCGAAATCTTTTTATCAAAAGTAAAATGGGATGTGTTTATAATGTACCAATAGAAAATTGAGGCTTGTTTATTAGTTTTAGGGAAAAAATATATCCTTATCCTCCAACCAAGAGCTGCTTCTATTACGGTTGCATCTGAAATTATATTCCCCCTAAACCAACTTAACTTTTCCCTGATGATTTTTTTATCCATAATTAACACCTATACTAAATAGTCTTATAATTTTTAGCAGGGTTCGGAATTTCGTATAACGTTTTTAGCATATACGACATTGCAACCGAAGGGAGCAATGTCCCAAAGGGCAAGGGCGTAAGCCCGCAGCGTATATGCTGTGTTAGGCGACATTGCCTTATGGACTTTTACGTGCTAGGTGGTATGCCTCATCAAGGTTGCATGCTTTAAGTTCTGCAAGTATCTCCTCCTCATAGTCATGCATTAATGGGGTCACGATTCCAGCTTTTTTAGCTGCGATAAGGTAACTAATTCCATCTTCATGTCGTGACCCTGCATCTGCCTTCGCACTGTCGATCGCCAATTTTGCAAGTATCTTTGGAGTCAGTGGGCCAATATTGGCGCGTATCCATGTATACAATACGACATCCAAGTCTAAATATCGATCTAGACGCTTGATCCATACCTGATCCTTTTTTGTTTCGTCCGGAAAGTAACATTTTGTCTTGTCTTTTTCGTGCTTTTCCCTCCGCCATAAGATGTCCGATGCTTCGACTATGGAGATATTTTCGCCGAGAACAAAGACAATAGCGGACACATGGTTGCCCCCTGAGTCCACTGGAACAAGTGTTGGTGCATTATTGCGACTCTTGCTACTTCTTGCAAACTCCACATGGAATGGAGTAAGAACATTCTCTATTCTAGTAACAGTAGCCATCTCAATTTCCGAGCTTGGGTCATTGATCAGTGATCCATAAGCTAAAATTCCAATTCCTCCCATGATATTCTTCCTTCAGTAACAATGTTGCTTTATAAAACTTACTATAAATTTAAGGTCATCAAGCCACCCCTAATAAGAGCAAGCTTACCCGAATACGGTAAAGGTTAAATATCAGAAATTCTATTATGCAATATGAAAAAATCACAAACAGAAGAAAGAAAAATATTGTTAAGACGATTCTTTTACGATGATAGACGACTTTATAAAATAGGAAAAGCAAGCAAACAAGAGTGGTTTGATGATTTTGACTACAAGTTCGGTAAAGACGATTATGCTTATTTTGCTATGGACGAGAAAGAGGACGCTTTGAGGATGCTAGCCAATCCCACAGAAGTAAATGATGAAAAGTTTATATCTGCTTTAAATGAAATTGGACTGCCTAAATACAGAGGAATTGACTGCTTCACTGGGAAATATTACTATCTTGATAATAAGACTGGCATATTCAAGGTGGATAACAAACAAGATGATATCCGTGAGGAAGTTTTTGGAGTCTTAAAAGACACAAAAGGTAGGGCATATTATTTCTTAAAAGCTATTATTAAATTATATAAGGAAGATAAGTGGGATAAAGCTTATAGAGGAGCCACCTGGATTGACATCCTAGCAAAAATAAGAGATTTGAAAGGTATATATCCAGCTCCAAGAGATATAGCAATCATCGGCTCCTATTGTATCTATTATAAAACAGGAAGCAGGAGATACCCTACACATACGATACCTGAAGAGATGATACCAATTGTAGATGTTGAACTTGGGAAAATGGGAAAAAACATGGGTTAGTAAAATGAAAATCCCTTGGTGTTAGGATAGATAAAGATGGTTTACGTATTTATTTCACATAGCAAAAAAGACAGAGAATTAGTTAGAATAATAGATCTAAATTTTAGATCAGTTGGAATTACGCCACTTTTTATGGAGTTTATGCCTGAAAGCAAACCACCTTATAAAAAAATAGAGAATAATGTAAACATTTCAAGTGCGATTTTTCTATTTTTAACTCAAAATGTAAAATCTTCAGATTTTACTCAAAATTGGATTTCGTTTGAGGTAGGTTTAGCTAAAAAAGCTAATAAGCCTTTATTTGTAGTTGAAGATGTTAATAGCAAAGTGCATTTTCCAGTCGCATATCTAACTGATTATATCTTATACGAGGCTACTCAAATTGAGGATTGGCAAAATATTCAGAGAATCCTCCAGAACGTAAATCAGGCTATTGAAAATAATAAGCTGATACTTGGGTTCACTATTGGAGGAGCAGTTTTAGGTGCTTTAGCTGATGAAAAAGATAGAGTTGGTGGAGGTTTAATTGGTGGATTTGCTGGATTAACCTTAGGTGGTATACTAACAAGTTTAAATGCTGTTGCAAAAGTTAGTTCCGTCAGAGTAAGATGTCCAAATTCAAAATGTGGAATAGAATTTAACTATTATTCGAAATTTAAAAAGTTTCAATGTCCCTCTTGCAGAACCGAATTACAATTTGTGATGTAAAATTAAAGAACGAGACTATTGGATATGACTGTTTAAAAAACCCCAATTTTTCTCCCCTTAGCCAACAGGAATACTTTCAATGAACCTACAATAATGTTTATAAGGAGAGAACTCCTTATAAATTTGCTATTATAATTTATGTAAAATACAATTTAATGATCTGAAATAATGACCCTCAGAGTACGACGAATACTCCAAGGGTCTAGAGGCCTGATAATGGAACTATCAAACCCCCAAGAAGTTGAAGAAAGAAGCAGTATTAAATCTTTTTCTAAAAATCATCTCAAAGAGTATAAGGAAGTACAAACTTGGTTGAAAACGATTGGTAAATCCTCCATTAATTTGTATCTCAATGCATTGAAGAAATTCTGTGAGTTTTCAGGGAAAAATCCACGTGAGCTTATTCTCTTAAGGGACAAGGAAACAAGAAATTCTACCCCAAATAATAGAACAGGTCTTCGGGATTTGGTACTTGATTTCAGAGTCTATTTGGAAAAGGAGGGTTATGCACCTAAGACCATAAATTCTTTGGATGGAGCAGTTCGAAGTTTTTTCACAGCGGTTCTGGGCAAAGTTGGTATGGTGAATGTTAAGAATTACCGTGATGGCGTTATCACGATAAGAAAAGATTTGGTGCCTACACTTGAAGAACTGAAGAAGATGTTAGATGTTTCAAATTTTGAAGAGAAGTTTCGGATCATCTTTATTGCACAAACGGGTATGCGTGTGTCAGATGCACTTGCCCTTAAAATTGGTGATATTCAACGGGAACTTGAGCTTGGAAGAGTACCATTGGCGATAGCTTATGTTCCAAAGAAAGATCGGGAAATGATCGGTGAACGGATTACATTCTTAGGATGTGATGGTGTTGAAATTTTGAAACGATATTTGGAATGGAGAAAACGTAATGGTGAATCAATGACTGAGGAGAGCCCATTGTTTATTGGTAGGACAAGACGAGGATT
>JAUWIE010000055.1 GCA_030605515.1 Thermoplasmatota archaeon | reverse complement strand
GGAGAAACAGGTATAGATGTTCGTACTGATTCAAATAAAATAATTAATTGTGAGTTTAGTACAAGTAAGATAGGTATCCGTGTATGGACTGTTTCATCAAATAATTTGATTGCTAATTGTTCTTTTTATGATACAAATGATGAGGGTATTGCATTGTTTGGTGATTATAATATTGTTGAGAATTGCATGTTTTATAATACTTCCTCTGGTGTTGAGCTTGCATATAATTGTTCTTTTAATACTATTTCTCGTTGTGATTTTTATAATGATAGTGCTATAGATTTTATGTCCGGTGCAAGTAATAATGGTGTTTTTGATTGTAACGTCTATAATAGTACGAGAAGTGGGATTCATATTGGTAATGGTCATAATACTATTATTTCTAATTGTGCATCCTATAATAGTATCAACGGAAATGGAATCACTATTCATAGTGGATCATTTGGTAATTTGGTATTTGATTGTGATTTTTCTAATAATGGACTTTCAGGTGTAGATATTGCTCATGGTGCAAATGGTAATCAGGTTTTTAGATGTAATATAGTTGATAATCATGGGCAAGGTGTATCAATATTGAATTCAAATAATAATTTTATTTTTTATAATAATATTATTGGAAATAGCCCTGATGAGGAGCAAGCTTATGACAATGGTATAAATCAGTGGGATGATGGCAGTGGTGAGGGTAATTATTGGGGTGATTACTTAGAATATACTCCAGATGCAATATGGTTGAATGGTATTTGGGATACACCATATGAGATACCTAGTGGAGATAATATGGATAGATTCCCATTGGTAGATCCTGTGGATCTTTGATTTTAGCGATAAGTATACATTGTTTAAGATTCAAAAATAGATTTTCTTAATCTCCGATTTCCAAAAGAATCCAACAACGTTAATTTTAAATATGATAAACATATTCCCTGTATATATGTTAACAATTAACTCATGGGGGTGTTTTATTGGAAGAAAAAATTAGAACAAGATCATCTATCACAAATGTTGCAGAAAAAGAACTAGGTTTACTTGGACGACATTTAGATGTTTTAAGAACAGTAAAAGATCATGGCCCAATAGGTATAATACGACTCTCACAAATGACTGGTCAACCACAGCACATGATCAGATACTCACTAAGAACACTTGAAAAAGACGGTATAATTACGCCATCACCAAACGGGGCAATAGTAACTGATAAGATACATGATACACTTGGAACAATTGAATCAACATTAGATGATTTCTCAACATCGATGAAAGATCTAAAAAAGAAATTGAAATAAACATATAGCATTTAGAATGCCATATCAAATTCTTCTCCCTATTTGCAAATATAAATTAAACTATTCCAAAAGTACATTTTTTGATAAGAATCGTTAAATAAACATTATAAACCATATTGTTTATTAATAACATATTAATACAAATGAAATTTAATGAAGTGATAAAATGATGAAAAAAACATTAATCATCGGATTGATACTATGCAGCCTATTGATAGTTACAGCATGCTCATTTGTTACAGCAGATGAAACAAAAGAAATAATTGACCGAGAAGGTGATGTTCTGATATTAAATGATATTTATGATATAGATGATTTATCCGATATATCTGACTTTGGAACTACTAATGATAAACCAAATATTGATATTGTCAAAGTAACCTATTCAAGAACAAGTGAAAGTAAAAGAGCAACTGTTACATTGGAAGTTAAAGGAGTTATTGAAGACAGCGGATATACAGAAACGGATCCCGAAAATTTTTTTGAGCCAATGATATCTTATAATATTGCTCTTGAAACCTCTAATTCATATTATGCTATTAGTTATATGAATGGTGAGTGCGATGTTAATTCCGAAACGGAAAATATTGAATATAATAAGGATGGTTCAGTACTTAGTGTTACTTTTGATTTGGATGCCATTGATGAAACATATGTAGACATTAGTGGTGCAACGGTATATTTGTTGGTAAGCATGACGGATGATTTAGAATACTATGTTGATATGGCTCCTGACCTAGTATTTCTAAAGGTTACTGCTAATGCCGATCAATATAATGCAAAAGTTGGAGAAAGAATTGATTTCACTGGAAGTGCTGAAGATGGAATTTCTCCTTATAATTACAGTTGGGATTTTGATGATGGCGTTACTTCATTTGATCAGAACCCGACACATATATTCAATGAACCGGGAACATATGAAGTTATTTTACTTGTAACTGATGGAGAAGAAAACATTGGAACAGATTCTCTAACAATAACTATTTCTGATGAAAGTGGGAATAATGGTGGAAATGGTAATTCCAATAATAATGATGGCGATTCATCAGATTCCAACTTTATGATGTTTATCATATTAATAGCAATAATAGCTGTTGTTGGAGTAATATCAATAATTGTTATAATCCGAAGATAAAAATATTTGATTCAAACCAATTCTTTTTTCATTTTATCTTTTTATTTTAATCTCTCCTTTTTAAACTTTTTTTTAGGTATCTTTTTATTTAGAAACCATATGACATCCAACAATGAGGAGTTTTAATGACTGAAAAAGAAAGTAAATATGTTTACAAGAAAAAATCAGCATGGGAGATATTTACCAAGGATCAGATTAAAAAAACTTATGATTTTGCAGAGGAATATAAAAAATTCTTAAACGCAGCAAAAACTGAAAGAGAAGCTGTACAAGAAATAAAAAAAGCTGCAAAGAAGACAAAGAAAAAAATAATGATTAACCGTGAAAAAGAAGCAGCAATTATTATTCCTGGTAAAAAACCTGTAAGTAGTGGTCTACGAATTGTAATATCTCATATTGATTCTCCTCGTCTGGATCTTAAACAAGTACCATTATATGAGGATCCAGATAGTAATCTCGCACTTTTTGAAACTCATTACTACGGTGGTATCAAAAAATTCCAATGGGTCACAATACCTTTAGCCTTGCATGGTATTGTTGTAAAAAAAGATGGTAAAAAAATTATCTTTAACATGGGAGAAGATGAAAAAGACCCTATTTTTTCTGTTTCTGATCTATTACCTCACTTGTCCCATGAAGTACAAGATACAAAAAAAATCGATGATGCGATAAAAGGTGAAAGCCTTGATGTTGTAGTAGGTAGTATACCTGCTACAGGTGATGTTAAAGATAAATTCAAAACTGCTATTCTTGATAAATTACATAAGGACTATGGCATGACTGAGGAGGATTTTATATCTGCTGAAATTGAAGTAGTCCCAGCATACAAGGCAAGGGATATGGGTTTTGATAGATCACTCATTGGTGCCTATGGGCAGGATGATGGAGCTAGTACATTTGCATCTCTTAAAGCAATTCTTGATTTGAAGAACCCTGAGTTTACTGCTATGTCTCTTTTTGTAGATAAAGAAGAAATTGGTAGTGAAGGCAATGCAACAGCTCAGGTTTCAACGTTTCTACGATCAATAATAAAAGAACTTGATCCTAAGGTTGATATTGATAAAGTAATGCTTAAATCTAAAGTTGTTTCAGCTGATGTTAACGCTGCTGTAACACCGAATTATACTGAAGTTTTTGAACTTAAAAACGCTTCTTCACTTGGAAATGGTATAGTTATGTCAAAATACACTGGTCATGGTGGTAAATACTCCGCTAATGATGCTTCTGCTGAGTACGTCGCAGAGATAAGAACAATACTTAATAAAGCTAAAATACCATGGCAGACAGGGGAACTTGGTAAGGTTGACAAAGGCGGTGGTGGAACAGTTGCTAAATATTTCTCTAGGCTTGGTATGGAAGTAATTGATCTAGGCCCACCAGTGTTATCTATGCATTCACCATTTGAAGTCACTAGTAAAGCAGATGTTTATTCTTCATACTTGGCATACAGCGAATTCTTAAAAAAGTAAATAAAAAAAAAATTATAACTTGCTTTAAATCTAGTAATTTTCAGAATATCCGTTCTTTTATTTGTCCTATAATCTCCTTTATTCCATTACCATTATTTTGACAATACTCAGGATTACATTTTTTATCAATTTTATATGATACTGGAAAACCTGCTAGATGCATCATTGGTAGTGTTGCTTTTTTACCATGTTTCCATCGAGCATAAAACCAGTGGCTAAAGAAAAACATTGGTCCATATATCCATTTGTTATCTGGAGACCAAAAATCAATATTGTTCCTCCAACACCTGGATAAAACATCCCATTGTAACTCTGATAGATTTTCAAGACTTGTACTATGTTGATTACCAAGAACCGCTTCTTTTAATGGTATAAACAAAACAGGTGTGTAAAACATCTTGGCATTATGATTCCTTAGATCATCTATTAGATTTAGTGTTGCGATAATATCATCTTCGGTTTCATCAGGTTGCCCTGTCATAATTGTACATAGTGGCCACCAATCATAATCATTTAAAACCCCCATCCCCTGAACAACTAGTTCAGGCCAATTATCAACATTAAAAGGAAGTGCTTTACCTTTCATGTATTTCTGCATGAGTCTAACACTACCTGTTTCTATTCCCATTTCTACAGAAATAAATCTTTTTTTGTATAATTTACTAATCTCCGGTGTCCATCTTGTTTTCTCCATTAAAATAGGTGTTAACTCATCAAGTATTTTTGGATCATGGATAATTGGTGCAAATGATGCATGTGATAAAAGAATATGTTCTACACCAGGATATGATGCAATAGTTTTATACAGTTTGATAATTTCTTTCCGGTTAGGTATAAAACCAGGTTTTGATTTATAGAGAAAAATATCTTCAGTTACTGTAAATATTGATTTTGTTCCACTTTTGATGTTTATCTCAACTTCTTTCATGATGTGCTCAAGTGGAAAAGAATATTTCGTACGATTAGTAGGACTACAAAATTGACAACCACGACCACAACCACGAGTTATCTCAACCATCCCATAACATGCAGCGTTTTTAATCAAAGGTATTTTATCTCTTGAGGGTTTTTTTGCATTATAATATTTTTGAACATTCTCATCATTTAACAATTTTTTAAAAACATCAACAATATCCTCTTCACCCTCACCTTGGAAAAGAACATCAATTCCAAATTTTTCCTGAAGATTAGCTTCACTAATCTGCCAGGAGCCAGCGCCACCGACAATTACCTTTGGTTTATATTTTTTAATAGATGGATGCATTATGAGTCTTTTAAACTCAGATGCATTTAATGCTTCTCCACCGAAACCAATAAGCGAGTTATAAGTTGTAGAAACATAAGCAAGCCCTAAAGGATCCATAGTTGAAATACCAAAAATCTTTGTTTTTTTACCAATAAACCTATGTATATTATCATAATGAGTTACAACGACAGAATCTTTACCAAAAGCGTCAACAAGTAGGGATTCAACTTTTCTTAAACCATAGATAGTAGTTTTTGCTGTTCCATCATCATTATTATCTAAATTTGATATATGTTCTTTTAAGATATGACCTGATATTTTTTTTGGAAATGTGCAAATAAAGGCTAAAAACGGGTTGTCATCATAATCATTTGCTTCGGCACTAGACGCTGCAAGAACAATCGGATAACCATCGATGTCATCACTATCATTCATAAATTATCATCTCTCAAATTTTAACCAAGAAGAATTTTTTTAAAAACAGGATCCTTTATTGTATCTTGAAGTCTCAATAGAAATTCTTTCCATGAAATAGCATCTCGTGACCATCTTATCATTTCTTTTTTATGAAGCGATAAAATTTTTAAGAAATTCTGCCAGCTGTAGCCTTCATCTTTTAATGGTTTGGACCATTTACCTTCTTTCCATAAATAACTCGGAAGTCTGTTTCCAAACCATAACGCAAGGGAATCTATATCCCATTCTCTTTCTTTTCTTTGATCTTTTGACTGTTTTTTCAGCATGATTGGTTCTGGAGGAATTGATAGTTTCATATAATATACCCCATATACTATGTATACGGTACATGGAACTGATATCTGTTATTTATTCTTTTTTGAAAAAAACAACTATTTTGGATTTATTGATAAATGCTAAGTGATTATCAGATATTTTATATTAGAAACTTAACTTCGCCACATAAATGAATCACATAATTATTCTCATTGCCTAATGAAAAGAGATATTAGGAAAATATCTCCTTATATCTCAATTATGAAACCAAACATAAGTATTCCATTAGGCAGTATTGTGATGCTGAAGAAAGTAGAAAAACATTATGGTCTTTTCTACAGTCTTTTCGATGAGATTAAAGGGAAATCAACTTCTTTTGTTCCATTGACAAAGGTTTTGACATGTAACAAGCTGACTCATTCCGTTTCGGTTCACCAAATTAATAACACATATCCTTTGGAGTTTATGCGACAACTTGATCTAAAAGATAAAACTGGTGAAAGAACGATGTATAGAGCTCTGGAGCGAGTTGGGCAATATTTTCCAGTTGTTCTGAATCAGTATCAGCATTTCATTAAACGTCATGATCTTATCGAGGAGAAACAAATCATTGATTTCTCCTCATCATATTTTGAAGGGAAACAGGCAGAGATGGGTAAACGAGGATACTCCCGGGACAAAAAACCAGGTAAATTACAGGTAACATTTGGGATTAGCACTGGTATTTCTGGTGTTCCAACAGCGCTTACCATTCAGAATGGAAATGTACAAGATAAGACACATATGAAAAGTATGATAAACATTGTGAGTAAGATACTTCCTAAAGGTTCTCTTTTGATTTTTGATGCAGGTGCAAATACGAAAAAAAATAAAAAGAAGATCAGGGGGAAAAAGTATCATTATCTGACACTTCGACCGAAAAAGCTTGGACCATATAAGAATTACATTAGTTTCTTCAACCGGAAGTTAAGGGAAGATGATGTCACTTCAAAAGTGGTGAATCATCGTCATTACACTTGTGTTAAAAACAAGGAAAAAAACCGGGTTTCCTACATTTATTTCTGCCCTGAATTATATCAGGATCAGATTGCATCAAAGAAGCAAAAATTTGTACGTCAGAAAAAGAAAGGAAACAAGATTCTTCGGAAAAGAAAACACCCCGTGTTTCCATCAGAAGAAGGATGGGTAACACTTCTTCCCAGCGTTCAGAAAACACTCACAGAGATTGAAAACCCCTACATCACAGGTGTTGAAGGTTTTTTCATCCTTGAAAGCAGTGTTGATGATGATCCTTGGAAGATTCTTGATTTGTATAAGAAACGTGACAAGGCAGAGAAATTTTTCAGAGCAATGAAAGAGGGAATCGAGCTTCGTCCACTTAGACATTGGAGTACATGGAGCATTATCGGTATTTTTTTCATTAGTTTCCTCGCTAATCTCCTTGTTATTTTGACACATCTTCTCAACAAGATTTCTCCTGTGAAGAATGTGAAACTCCTCAAAAAACATCTGATTAATTTGACACTTACCACAGTTTACCCTGAAAACAGGTTCAAATTCACTGTTTTAAGCAATGTTTCACCAGAAATTGGGGATCTTTTTGGTGATTTTGTGTATAAATGGAGGGATAAAACACTAAAAATGAGGTGGTAACAATCCAACTGTCAAATTAGATTATGCCAGTTTTTCAGATGCGAATAAAATGAGAAAGTGGCGAACTTAAGTTAGAAATATATTTAACATTTTCTCCTTCATGTGCTCTTGTTATTTTTTGTTCCATTGAATCTATAGTTAATGAAGTTAAACACTCTTCAAAATAAAATAAATTTGTGAGTTTAGTCATTGCTATTATTCTCAAATAATCAAAATAAAATGTTGTATAAATTAACACAATTATTCTAAAATAACTTAGTTATTTTAAAAATAATAGAAAAATTTATAAAGTTATATTGAATTTATTTATACATGGTTTACATAGAACGAGAACTAGAAACAGAGATAAAAAAATGGCTTGAAAGCAGGGAAATATTAGCAATACGAGGAGCAAGACAAAGTGGTAAAACAACACTTCTAAAAAGAATTAAAGATATATTAAAAATCAAAAATGTTAACGAAGAAAGAATTCATTATATAAGTTTTGAAGATGACCTTACAAGAATAAAATTTGAAGAAGATCCCAAAGAATTCATTGAGTTTTATATTTCTTCAAATGATAAACATTATTTTTTATTAGATGAAGTACAATATATAAATGATGTTGGGAAAAAACTAAAATTGATATTTGATTCATTCAACAACATAAAAATAATTATAACTGGATCGTCATCCTTTGATTTAACAAATCTTGGTTCATATCTTGTAGGAAGAGTATTATTTTTTAATTTATACCCCTTTAGCTTTCTAGAATTTCTTAGAAGTAAAGAAAAGAAATATGAAACTCTGTATCTCAAATTAAAAATAGATTTTGAAAAAAAGAAACCTATCATAACATCAACTATTTTTTTAGATGATCTAAATAAATTTTTACATGAATATTTAACATATGGTTCATATCCACGAATTGTTTTAGAAAAAAACTTAGAAAAGAAAAAGGAACTTCTAAAAAACCTATTTATTACATATATCGAAAAAGACATATTAGCAATGTATGGTATAAAATATAGAGAAAAAGTTGTAAAACTATTAAAGGCTATTTCTTTAATTTCAGGAAATGTTGTTAATTATGAAACCTTGAGTACACATTCGGGGATTAAGTATCATGAAGTAAGAGAAATTCTACCATTATTAGAAGATTCTTTTGTTATTTTTATTGTTAAACCATTTTATAAAAATTTAATAAATGAACTAAGAAAAAATCCAAAGATCTATTTCCTTGACTATGGACTAAAAAACTACCTTCAAGGGAATTTTGAAAATCTAATTTTTGATAAAATCTATGAAAATTTCGTTCATAATGAGTTAAAAAGAAAGTATAATGTTAAATATTGGCGTACAACTGCTAAAACCGAAGTAGATTTTGTAATTGAAAATAAAACAAATATTGTTCCATTAGAAGT
>JAUWIE010000033.1 GCA_030605515.1 Thermoplasmatota archaeon | reverse complement strand
TATCCTGCTCTTTTACATGTAAATGAAGTACCCTGGAAGGTGGAATTCGGCGAAACCGAAAAATATTTAAATCAAAGCGATTCCATAATGGCAAAAGTTCTTCAAGTTGATGTAGAAAAAAAGTTACAGATTACGTTGAATGATCGTAATCTTTACAAAATCAAAGGGGGACATATTACCTATGTTGAGCCATCAAAAGTTCCAAGGGTTATTGGTAAAAAAGGTTCTATGATTTCTCTTTTGAAGAAATATACAAGATGCCGAATATTTGTAGGTCAAAATGGTAGAATATGGATTGATGGCGAAAATGATGATGATATAGCAAGGGTACTTTATGCTATCAGGAAAATTGAAGAAGAATCACTATCATTTGGACTGACAAATAAAATTGAAGAGTTATTGAAAAAGGACGCAAAGGATGTGCGATAAATGAAATCAGATATTAAATTAATTGATAGTAAAGGAAAACGTTTAGACGGTAGGAAATTTGATGAGTTAAGAAAAATTAAAATTGAAGCAGGAGTACTGCATAGAGCAGAAGGCTCATGTTATCTTGAATGGGGCGAAAATAAAATTTTAGCAGCTGTGTATGGACCAAGAGAAGCAATTCCAAAACATACACAAAACCCATTAAGGGCTATTGTCAAAGCACGGTATAATATGGCTGCTTTCAGTGTAGAAGATCGAAAGCGACCTGGGCCAGATAGACGTAGCCGAGAGATATCAAAGGTTATTTCAGAAGCATTAGAAAACATTATTTTAACTGAGAAATATCCAAGGGCTTCTATTGATGTCAACATTGAGGTATTGGACGCTGAAGCTGGCACTAGATGTGCTGGTCTTACAGCCGCAGGTGTTGCACTTGCAGATGCTGGGATACCTATGAAGGATATTCCTGCGTCATGTGCTGCTGGAAAAATTGAAGATCAGGTTGTACTTGATCTTGGTAAAGAAGAGGATAACTATGGAAATGCAGATCTTCCGATAGCTATTTCTCCACGTTCTGGTGAGGTTCTTCTTCTTCAGATGGATGGACATTTAACCGAGGATGAATTTAACAAAGCACTTAATCTAGCAATTAATGGCTGTAAAATCGTATCTGACATCCAGAAAAAAGCACTATTAGATAAATATCAACCTGCATTGGAGGTTGACTAAAATGACTGTTATTCCTTCAATTAAACGAGATTACCTATCTAAACTTGCTAAACAAGGGAAAAGAGCTGATGGTAGGAAATTTGATGAGTTTCGAAAAATTGAAATTGAAACAGGAGTTGTCACTAAAGCCGAGGGATCAGCACGCGTTAAAATCGGAAATACACAGGTACTTGTTGGGATAAAAATGGATGTTGGTGAGCCATATTCTGATTCACCTGAATCTGGTGTGATGACAACAGCAGCTGAACTTATTCCACTTGCTTCACCTGATTTTGAAGCAGGACCACCTCGTGAGAATGCAATAGAGCTTGCTCGGGTTGTAGATAGAGGGGTAAGGGAATCAGAGGTGATAGAACTCGATAAACTCTGTATTGAACCAGGGGAAAAAGTCTGGATTGTATTTATTGACATTCATATCCTTGATTATGATGGTAATTTATTTGATGCTGCTTCTCTTGCAACACTTGCTGCATTGTTTACAGCAAAGGTTCCTGCAAAGCGTTTTGAACTTGGGGATGATTACACAATTCCTCTTAAAGATCCACCTGTATCATGTACATCTGTAAAATTTAATGATGTTGTTGTTATGGATCCTTCAATTGATGAAGAAGAAATAGCAGATGCACGATTAACTGTTGCAACTGATAAAAACGGGGATTTAAGAGCTATGCAAAAAGGACTAAGCGGTAGTTTTACAACAGATGAGATACGAAAAGTTATAAAATCCTCTCTGGATAACGGTAAAACTATTAGGGAACAATTATATAAAATAATAGGAAAGTAAAATATGGCAAAGAGAACAAAAAAAGTAGGTTCAGCAGGGCGTTTCCAGGCAAGATATGGAGTTCGTGCAAGAACCCGCATTAGAAACGTTGAAATTCAACAGAAAGCAAAACATATTTGTCCAAGTTGCGGTCATAAAAAAGTAACCAGAGTAAGTACTAGTATTTGGCAATGTAAAAAATGCGGTATCAAGTTTGCAGGTGGAGCTTATCAACCTAGAACTGAGTCAGGTCTAAACGTTGAAAAAGCAATAAAAAAAGAAATATTACCTGAAATGTCGATTGAAAAAAATGGTGAAAAACCATGACTGGTTATAGATGTGGACGATGTAAAAAAAGCGTTAAATTTGATGTGAAAAACATAGGTCTTCAATGTCCGTATTGTGGAAGTAAAATTTTTTACAAGGAACGGCCCACTGTTGCTAAACGCATTAAATCAAAGTAATAAACTTGGTCTTATGAAAAAAGCATCTTTTGTTTTTGTTTTCGATACTGTAGAAGAAGCAAGGGTTATCGCAGAGTCTCTTAGCCCTGAAATTAAACATAAAATACCTAAGACAAATGTTGATGTATCTATTTCAAAGAAAACATTTACCTTAGAAATTGAGGCAAAAGATGTTAGCTCGCTTAGAGCTGCTTGTAACTCATATCTTAGGTGGATTAACACAGCTCTTGATGTGAAAAAAACAGTTTAAACATTAATTGTTTCATTTCTCCCTGGCCCAATTGAAACAATTGTAATTGGAACTTTTAATTTTTTTTCAATAAACTTTAGGTATTTTTGTGCATTTTTTGGTAAATCGGAAAATTTTAATGTATTTTTATTTATTTTATCCCAACCGTTAAACTCCTGATATATCGGTTTACATTTCTCAACTTTTTTAATATCTGCTGGGAAGTAATCAATTTTTTTATCATTAAGCATGTAACTCGTGCAGATTTTTACATCTTTTAAACCATCTAGAACGTCAAGTTTTGTAATTGCAAGTTTTGTTATCCCAGATATCATACATGATTGCCTTACTACGACTAGATCAAGCCAGCCGCATCGCCTTGGTCTACTAGTAGTTGTTCCAAATTCATGACCAATTTCAGCGAGATGTTTACCAGTTCGATCGAATAGTTCAGTTGGCATTGGTCCTTCTCCCACTCGTGTTGTATAGGCTTTTACAATACCTATTATATCATCTATATGTTTTGGTCCTATACCTGCTCCAATGCACGCTCCACCTGCGATTGTATGAGATGATGTCGTATATGGATATGTGCCATAGTCGACATCAAGCATTGTTCCTTGTGCACCTTCAAAAAGTATGTTTTTACCTTTTTGTATCGCTTTATTGAGTTCAATATGTGTAAATGTGATATAACTCTTCAGTTGTTTACCAAAATCAGTATATGCCTTAAGAATTTCTTTTTTGTCAAGTTTATTATTTATTTCATATGCATCTAGAATTTTTTGTTTAATAGGTAAGATAACATCAAGTTTTTTTTCTAAGGTATCTGGGTCTATTAGATCTATTGTTCTAATACCGTTTCTGGATATTTTATCACTATAACAGGGGCCTATTCCTCTTTTTGTTGTACCGATTTTTTTTTCACCTAAAAATTGTTCTTCAGCACCATCAAGTATCTTATGATATGGCATGATAATATTTGCTCTGTCACTTATGAGAAGCTGTGGTTTTATACCTCGTTTGGTAAGATCGTTTAATTCATGAATTAAAACCTCAGGATCAATTACACATCCGTTGCCAATAACGCCGATTCTTCCTTGTATAACACCTGAAGGTGTAATATGAAGCTTATATACTTCATCTCCAACTTTTATTGTATGGCCGGCGTTATTTCCTCCTTGAAATCTTACAACATAGTCGACATCTGCAGAATAATAATCAACGATTTTTCCTTTTCCTTCATCTCCCCATTGGGTACCTAAAACTAGGTTAATTGTCATTGTTTTTCACTTAGGTAGCATAAAATAAGATGTACATAAAGATGATGATAAAATATTAATTACTACCTGACCAAAATTTATTAAACTAGGGTTATATTGGCCGGATAGATGCCTGATAACTTCGAATCATTTGAAAATGTATACCATGTTTCAAACCTTGATATCGAATTATTAAAGCGTGAGGTAGGTCAACGTTTCCCTTTTTATGATATGAAATCAAATATTAGCACTGTAGCATTTTTCTGTCATATTGATGAAGAAACCCTTGGTGAGAAATTTAACTCATTGCGTAAAGCTCTATCGGAAAAAGGGTATATTCCGATGCTTCGTCATGAAAAAGGAGAACATATTATTTATATTATTCAAAAAACAAAGAGGAAAGAAAAACCTATATGGGTCAATATTTTCCTTTTTATCGCAACAATAATTACTACGATTCTTACTGGATCGATTCTTTATATGAATCATTTTGATATTTGGAGTGCATCAAATATTATGGATGTTTTTGCTATAAAGAACTTGTTTCATGGAGCTGTTCTTTTCGCATTTCCACTTATGAGTATTCTCCTGGTTCATGAGATGGGGCATTATTATGTCTCAAAAAAACATGGAATTGCTACTTCTCTACCTTTTTTCATACCTATACCTCCAATTTTACCTAGTTTTAATATTGGTACATTTGGAGCGTTAATCTCAAGTAGAGATCCTATGTCAGATAAAAAAGCACTTTTTGATATTGGGATATCTGGTCCAATCGCTGGTTTTCTTGTAGCGTTGCCAATAACAATAATTGGTATAATGAGTTCTAACATTGTGCCTATTACGGAAGCATCTGCAGGAGATGTTGTATTTGGCGAATCATTACTTTTCGCAGGTCTAGTAAGTCTTATACATGATGTCCCACTTTTCACTCCGATTAATTTAAGTATAGTTGCTTTTGCAGGATGGGTTGGGCTTCTAATAACATCAATTAACCTATTACCAGCCGGTCAACTAGACGGTGGACACATATTCCGTGCGGTTCTTGGAAAAAATCAAAAATATGCCGGCTGGATAGCTATTTTCATCATGATTTTTACAGGATGGTTATTCTTTGCAATAATCATTGTTTTTATGATGGGTATGATGCATCCTCCACCGCTAAATGATTATACAGAACTTGATAATAAACGAAAATTATTATTCATTGTCGCACTTGTTATGCTAATACTCTGTTATATTCCTTATCCGTTATATGTCGTCTAATTTTTTTTAATAACATCGTAACAATTTAATACCCTAAAATTAATTCTATGTTTAAATTGATAGAAATGAAAACTTATCTAAAAATAATGTTTAATTCAGAAGGATCCACACCATCAGAAATAAAAGATCAATTACTCAATATGGGATTTAAGGCAACTAAGGGCAATTATGATTTTGTATATGACTGGAAAGAAGAATCAGCTGATGTAAAAGAACTTGTATGGTTTGCAGATAAAGTCCACTCTGCACTTAAAAAAAATAATGTATATTTTACAATAGAGACACTCTAAAAAATTTTGTTCTATTCTTGTTGCATTTTAATTTTTTCTAAGGTTTTGCTTAAAACACCCATCAATGTATGATATTCCCATTTAGATGGCATTGATCGTCCTAAGATACGTTGGAACATAATCTCTGTGTTTTGTTTTTTATGCTCAGGATAATTGATTTCTTTTAACAAATTGGAAAAAAACTCATACAGTTTATCTTTTTCTATCTTCCCGATATCTCTTTTTTCTTTTGGAGTAAATGATTTATTTACAAAAAAAGTGTAAAGCACTAATGCCACAGCATGTGATAAATTCAAAGATAAATATGATTCACTAGATGGTATTCTTACCATAATATCACATTTTGCAATCTCATCATTAAATAAGCCATAATCCTCACGACCAAAAACAAGACCAACTTTTCCATTCACTTCGTATACTTTATTTACAGCATCTTCAAGTAAAACCGCGTTTCTTAGATGTCTTTTATCATTCTGACTTTCAATAGATGATGTGGCTACTAAATAATCAAGGTTTTTTGTTGCATCTTTAAAACTTTGAAAAATCTTTGCATTATCAATTATTTTATTGGCGTGCATAGCACGTGCGTAGCATTCATCATCTAGTTTACAAGGATTTACTAGTATAAGTTTCTCAAAATTAAAATTCATCATAGCTCGAGATACAGCACCAATATTACCACCATATTTAGGTTCAACAAGAACTATAAAAAACTCAGTTATTGTTATTCACCATCCAAAATAGATGAAAATTATTTATTTGATCCTTAATTCTTCTTCCTTTTCTTTTAACATTTTTTTATACTTTGAAGGTAAATGTTTAACGGTATGTTTCAACTCACTATGTTTTTTAAGTAGTTCTGATCTTTTATTTGTCTTAAATTCCTCTAAGACAAACTTTTTGTTTTTATGATAACTATAAAGATACCAAATACCTGATCCTAAAAAAATTAATCCTATTACAAATACATATGCATTCCAGTCTTTTAACTGGTTTATTGTACTAGTAAAAAAACCTAGTTCCACATCTCCAATTAACCCGTACCATATTATACCCATTAATAATAGAAGAAATCCAATGATTATTATTATAATACTAAATATGACTACAAATTCTCTTAAAAACCCGGTTATTTTTCCAATTATTTTATTAGGCATTTATATCGTTCCACCTTTTTCTTTTAATATGTTTTAGCATATCTCATCCATGTCACAGCGGTTTTACCACATAATGGACAAGTATATTTTTTATTTTTCATGTTGTCCGTGATTGGTTCCCCTAACGTGTTTCCATCTAAAACATTTTCTATTTCTAAGGCGCATTTCTCGTTATTACACCAAGGGAGTTCAATAATTCCTTTTTTATCTTTTGCCTCGTCAATTGTATTTACTCTATGGATGTTTTCATCAAGAAGTTTTTTTGCTTTTGTATATAGATTATCTGAGATTTTAATAAACTCATCTTTTATTGTTTGAACAGATGAATCCTGTAAAACAGGTTTTTTATCGCCCGTATCTCTTCTTACAAGCATGATTTGTTTTTTCTCAATGTCTCTTGGCCCGATTTCAATCCGAATAGGTACTCCTTTTAACTCCCAGTCATAGTATTTATTTCCAGGTGTTATTTCTCTTTTATCAACTTCTGCTCTTATGTTATTATCTATGAGTTTTTTACAGAGTTTATCACAAGCATCTATTACTTTTTTTTCTTTACCTTTAAAAATAATTGGTATTATTACAACCTGTAAAGGTGCTACCTCAGGTGGCATTATTAATCCTTTGTTATCTCCATGTATGCCAATAAGAGCACCAAGTATCCGCTCGCTCATTCCATATGTTGTCTGATGACAAAAAGTGTGTTTTCCATCTTCTGTTTCATAGGAAATTTCATAAGGTTTTGAAAAATTATCTCTATATTGATGTATTGAGCCGAGCTGCAGTGTTCGACCTGATGGCATTAATACATCTATACTTATTGTATAATGTGCACCTGCGAACTTATCCCATTCTGGTCGCTTACTAAAAATATAAGGTAAGCAGAGTTTTTTAAAGAGTCTCTCAGCAATTCCTTTATCTTCTTCGATTTGTCTTTCTGCGTCTTCAAAATCTGTATGGCAAGTATGTGCTTCAAAGAAATGTATCTCTCGAACTCTTATGAAAGCACGTGTTTGTTTTGTCTCATATCTGAAAGTATTTACTATCTGATATGTTTTTAATGGTAGATCAGCATGTGATCTTATCCAAAGAGAAAAAATTGGATACATAGCTGTCTCAGAAGTTGGTCGTAGAAGCCATCTTTCTTCAAGTTCATTTATACCCGCATGTGTTATCCAGTAGACTTCACTTCCGAATCCTTCGATATGTTCTTCTTCCTTTTTGAATAATGATTCAGGTATCAATAAAGGGAAATTTACTTCCTGATGATTGGTTTTTTCCATTTCATATCTGATAAGTTTGTCAATATGGTTCATGAGTTTCCAACCATGTGGACGCCAAACATTCATACCCTTAATCGGATATCTTTTATCACATAAATCAGCAAGTTCTACGATTTCATTGTACCATTCGTTAAAATCCTCTGTTTTTTTGTATTTTGTCTCTGGCATATCTAACAACGATCCTATTAATCAAAAAAAAAGAAATATTACTCTTAACTTAAAGATGACGGTTTAATTGGAATCTTATTATTATACGCCTCTTCCTTCCTTTGCTTTGGCACGTAATTCTTTAGATCTGCATCTTCTACATCTCTTTGCTTTTGGTGCATTGGATGCTCCGCATTTCATACATATCTTTTTATTTAACAGCCGTTCTTCTGCTTCAGGAAACCTTGCCATTATAATAACCGCCTTTTTAGTGTATCTGAATAAACAGATATTATTTAAAGATAATGTATCCTATTATTGCAATATTTTACTATTTTCAATAAATTACTAACATATTAAAATTTTTAGAAATCTTCTTAATATAGTATGACTATCTGCGTGGTGGTGATAATAATATGAAGGGGCGGACTACTTGTCCAGAATGCAAACATGTATTTGTGTTGGACGTGCCCGATGACTGTAACAAATTTGATGCTGTCTGCCCTAAATGTAACTGTAATTTCACAATTAACACTTCTTCACCTGATTCAAAATCTGGGGAGGAATGTCACTGGGAAGAACATGGTGAACCAAGAAAGACTATTTTATCTTCAGTTAAACCAAAAACAAACAAACCTATGATCGCTGCAATTCTTTTAATTATAGTTTTTATTATAGGTGTTACCACAGCAGTTTTTTCTGAGGCATTTATTGAGTCCTCTACTGGAATTCTTTCTGATGCTGGAATGAAAGGAACTGTTGAAATATCAGTTCAAGATATAAACAATGAATCCCTTGAAAATGTTAGTATAACACTTGATGGCAAACCATATAGTACAAATAAAGCAGGAGCATTGTCTGTTGAAAACGTTACATTGGGCATCAAAAAAATAAAACTATCCCTCATGGATTATAAAACTCAAACAATTGAGATTCTTGTCACTCCTTTTATTACCGCTCATCATGAAATTACGATGAATGAAGGTGATGGCAAAGAAAATAATTCATTTGATTCTATTGGCTGCTCAATTATTTTTATAATATTTTCAGTTTTTGCATTACTTGCCGCCATATCATCTTATAAACGCCAGCATCTTGATGTATCAATTGCTGGTTCAATTATTGGAATATTTACCTTTGGTTTTTTCTTAGTTGGATCGATACTTTGCATTATTGCATTTATTTTGATAATGCTTTCAAGAGAAGAATTTGAAAATGGAAAAAAGGGAAAAATCTTCTAATTTTTTTTTGAACATAATAAAACAAATAAACAAGATGTTTTTAAAAATAAAACATAACTCTTATATTATATGAAACAGTTTCTTTAGCTAATTAAATAAGAAGAAAGGTGAGAGAGATGGATGAAAAAGATATAAAAAAAATAGGGAAAATATTGGTAATATTAGCTATTATTCTCTGTTTAGTAAGCTTGGTATTACCTTGGTATACCTTTTCTATGGGAGAATTTGGAGAGGCTATAGGCTATGATATGGGAATGGATTTCTATACTTGGGGTGGTCATGTTTATATGGATCTGGGAGCTATTGGGGGAATGTTTGGAACCGGTTCAACCTCTTTTGATATATGGTCAATTTTATATACCATTACAGTAGGAGCTCCTGAAGGTATGTCTTCGGGGATGTCAACAGCTTCTACTACTATTGAAAACGCTGCAGCAACTGCGCTATTGATTTTATCCTTTATTTTTTGCATTATTGCACTAATATTTGGAATAATAGCTTTTATGAAACTTAAATCAAAGAAAACAAATACACCGTTACTTGCAGGTATTGCGGCACTTCTTGCAATTATCTTTTTTACAGTAGGTATTACCACTGGTTTAGATACTTCTACAGATCCAACGGGTATGGTCGGTGATATGTTTGAGTGGTCTACAGGCTTCTTTGTTATGATAGTATCGATGATATTGTTTTTCATTTCCTTTGCTTTAATTAAATTTGTTAAAGCATCCCCAGCACCACCTGTTGCTCAAAGCCCAATTCCAGAACAACCACCTGCAAATGAGCCACCAATAACTCCACCACAATAAAAAACATCATTTTTTTTCTTTTTTTCTTCTACTCTTTATTTATAAGAGTCTTATTACATTATGATTATGATAATGAAATTTAGATTGGAGCTGTTAAAATAGAAAAAAGGGGGATATATTCTAATAAAATAATTCTTATTTTTTTTGTAATATTTTTAATATGGGTTCTTCTTCAATTTCTAGCTCCAGCTCTTTTACCAAAAGGTAGTGTTGACGATCTATCGGGTCATGTCGGAGTATTTGATAATGAGAACTCGATAAATGAAATGCCTTTCCCATGGAATCAAATATATGGCTGTGGTGATAGACTTTGTCATCAAAAAGCAGAAAGATCATTTTTTATTAATGAAAATGAAATGCCCTTTTGCAGTAGATGTACAGCCATTTGGCTTGGTCTTGCAATTGGCATTGGTTTTATGCTTTTTTATAAGATAGAATTAGATGAGAAATTTATAATATTATTACTAATAGGTGTGGTTCCCCTTGTGGTTGATGGAGTTGGGCAGCTTTTTAAATTTTGGGAAAGCACAAATATTGTACGTGTTATAACTGGTTTACTTGCAGGAGGAATCTGCGGGATCACCATCGGAATCATTGTTGATGAAATCAAAACAATAAAACTAAAAAGTATTCTCTAAATCATTGAGGAGCGTATGGTGAGACGTCAGAGGATCTTTCTTTTGGTTCTACATCGGTTCTAGAGGCGCTTTTTTGTTTATTGGATAAACTAAGATAGATGAGCGTATATGCAATAAGGTATACTGGTCCAATTATCAGCTGAGCTACCAGTTGTCCTATTGAATATAAGATAGAACCAAATGGGTTGTAGCTAACGCCTGTGGAAGTTAATGTAGTGAATGTTGTAGCGAAGTTAATGGCCATAAAAGGAGCTAATATCGCAAATGCGATAATTGCAAGTATTAGTCCTGTAACAAAAATCAATAATACACTACCTTTTGTAATATGCCAACTCCTCTTCAGGCAGTCTATTGGACCAAGGTTTTCTAAGACACATGCTTGTGCATATAGCGAAAGACGAATTGAAAAATAAATCAGCGGAATAATGATAATAAATAAGAGCAACATTGATAGACAAACCAACGGAATTATAGTAGTAACTGTGCCAAGAATAGCGAGTGCTACTAGTCCAATTATTGGTGCAACTATGATCAATGCAAACAAAAGGACAGCTGCAAATAAACGTGGGAATACTGATAAACCCCTTGAAAACGCTTCAGAGACACTGAGCCGTTCTCCTTTTTCTTGCGCTTCAACCTTTTTTATTGCTGCTGCTTGAACTGTTACATAAACAATTATTAACAGTATCGCATAAATAATTCCAATTCCTATTAAGAGCCCAAAGCTGGTTTGTAGCATATTCATAAATTCAGAAGCGTTTTGGTAGGACTGTGACAATGTAAACAGATCAACGCCAATAATTAACCAGAATAGACCTAAAAAAACGATGGAAATCAATACTGGCAAAAGAAAAAGGAGTATATACCCAGGATCCTGAACTATCGATTTAAACGCCTTCTTCAGTATTAATCCTACATCTACATCGTTCTCTGC
Source organism: Thermoplasmatota archaeon (assembly GCA_030605515.1). Lineage (GTDB taxonomy): Archaea > Thermoplasmatota > E2 > DHVEG-1 > DHVEG-1 > JAUWIE01. The sequence goes on along the minus strand of JAUWIE010000033.1, from coordinate 5,307 downwards.
CATATCTCTCAGATGTAATATTTCAAAACATATTTAAACTATCCCTTTAATTACTATATCCAGCTATATTATACATAGGTATACGTTATGGAGGAGAGATTATGGCAGAATTTGGGAGAGGAATAAAGGCTGGTATACTAGCAGGAATTATATACGGAATAATAGCAGGAATATTAGGAATAATAGTCACTTATGCTATGTGGAATACAATCACAGCGGCCTATGGAGAAGCAATGTCTGGATTCACCTTTACAGGGCTAGCTGAACTATCTATGGCCGTGATGATTCCTAGCTTAATAATAGGTGGAATCATAGGTGGAATCATAGGTGGAATAATCTTTGGTCTGATATATGCCGCAGTGTACAACTCGTTACCAGGATCAACAAGTATCATGAAAGGAATAGTGCTTGCGTTGATATTTTGGGTGATATTCTCTGTTGGTCTAGGATACGGTTCCTTGGGTTTATACGGGATGACCTATTATGTTGTCAATAATATCGTTGTGGGACTAATATCTTCTTTAATCTGGGGATACCTGCTTGGAATGTTCTGGGACAAATTCGGTGGAAAACAACCAGTTGGAGCATAAAGCTCCTCTACCTCTCTTTTTATTTTTTGTTTAAAAAACTAAATTAGACTGGAAGCTTATTGAAATTCTTTTCGTGAAATTGCTAGCAATATAATAGCTATTAAAGAAAGAATACTTGATATGAAAAAACCAAATGATAATAAACCAATAATACCTCCAACAAGAGTTATCCCCCAAAGTTTTCTTTTTAGCGCTAAAATTCCACCTAGAATTGGGAAAATCCCAAGTATGCAAAATGCTGTTCCACACATAGTAAAAAATGTTTTAATTTGCTCTGAGGTAATATCTGGATCTATATCTTGGAACTGGGATATGTCAATAGTTGATGTATTTATTTGATAAAGAAGAACTCCAAATAATATTGCTAATATTCCAGCGATAATTAATAAAATACCGGCGATTGTTGGTTTTGAAGTTACATTTAAAGATTGTTGCAATTTATTTTGAAAGATATCTTGCTCATGTATTTCGTTTACACCAGTTTTCTCATTAGGAGTATTTTCTATTACCAATTATTAACACCTCTCTCATTTTTAACAAATAATTATTTGTTATTTAGCCTTATCTTAATTTTTTTTACTTCTTTTTCTTCGATTACTTTGAGACAATAAAACTGGCATAACTCTTTGGGTTGCATACCAAAAGATTATAACTGTATATATAACAAGACCAATTTGAACGTAATAATATTCAATAAAAATTAATCCAATAACTGAAAGTGGAATATGCACTATTAAAGCGTATATGTAATACTTAAACAATTTTTCGATGTATATACCATATCCAATAAAAACTCCTGTAGCACCATGTAAGAAAATATAACCTAATGATCCTATGAATCCAAGAATCACTGTATAGCTATTACTTGTATCAAAACTACTTGTTACAATCATTGAAAAAGGAACAAATATTGCTCCAAATCCTAGTCCTAAGGTAAGACCATAAATAACAGCTTCATGCTTACCCTGGAATCTTCTTAGATTTACGATAATTACTTTAAATAATTGTTCTACGATAGGAAACAAAATAATAATTATTAGACCTGCATCTCTTGTGAAATATTCAATTAAAACAGCAATAAATCCTATGATAATTCCAGCTACAAAAGTTAAAAAAATTAGTTTTTCTTTGTATAGACCATCGTATCCTTTTAAACTTATATAAAGTAAAATTAAGGCAGGTATTACTCCAAGAAATAGACTTGCTTGTGGAATTACATTCATTTTTAATCTTGCTAGAATGGGAAATAATATATTAAAGGTCATCGATTACATTGCTTACTTATATAGAGGAGATGATAAAATTGTTAAAAACACCTACTATTGTTCTCAATGTTAAAACATATTCAGAAGCAACAGGTAAAGAAGCATTTGATATTGCTGCTATAATGAGTAAAGTATCACGTGAAACAGGTACTAGTATGGCTATTGCAGTACAAGCAACAGACATCACTTTATGTGCTGAAAAATTAGATATCCCAGTTTATGCAGAACATATTGATCCAATAAAACCTGGTAGTCATACAGGTTGGACGCTTCCAGAGGCGGTTAAATCAGCTGGTGCAGTAGGGACATTGATTAATCATAGTGAACATAGACTTATACTTGCTGATATAGATGTTTGTATAACTCGTGCAAAGGAACTTAAACTTGATCATATAGTATGCTCAAATAATGTTGCAACATCAAAAGCAATCGCTGCGTTTTCACCTGATTTTATTGCAGTAGAACCACCTGAGCTCATTGGTGGCGATATCTCAGTTACAACAGCTGATCCAGGTATTGTAAGTAGTAGTGTTGAAGCTGTGAAAAATATTGATAATAATGTAAAGGTTCTTTGTGGTGCCGGTGTTAAAAATGGAAGAGATGTAACTAAATCAATAGAGCTTGGAGCAGAGGGCGTACTGCTAGCTAGTGGAATCGTAAAAGCAAAAGATAAAGAAAGCGTTATCCGTGATTTAGTATCAGGACTATAAATATTCTTTTAATAGTTGAATTGCTTTTTTATAGTCTTTACTTGAAAAAACATAGTTACCTGCGACTAAAACATTAGCTCCATTTTGTTTAACAGTTTTAGCATTTTTGTTGTTTATCCCACCATCTACTTCAAGAAAAATATTTCTATTCGTTTTATCAATCAACTTTTTAGCTTGTTTTATTTTAGGTAGGACATCTTCTATGAAACTCTGACCACCGAAACCTGGGTGAACAGACATAATAAGAACAAGATCAACATCTTTGATGATATTTTTTATAGCATCAATCGATGTCTCAGGATTAATGGAGACACCTGCTTTGCAGTTGTTTTCTTTTATTTTATTAATTATTGATTTTAAATTATCACATGCTTCTGCATGAACTGTGATGAGATCTGCACCTGCTTTTGCGAATTGTTCAACATATTTTATTGGTTTTTCAATCATAAGATGAACATCAAAAAAAATCTTTGATGTTTTCCGGATTTTAGATACTACAACTGGGCCAATTGTAATATTTGGTACGAAATGCCCATCCATAACATCAATATGTATCCAATCAGCTCCAGCTTTTTCAACAGCTTTGATTTCATCACCAAGTTTTGAGAAATCTGCTGAAAGGATTGATGGAGCTATTAATACCATGGTCTTATCAAAAAATGACAATACTTTCTACCTTTATAAATCTAAATGGTTTATATTTGATTAGCAGTAGTTTAGTTAAGTTTATTTTTTTAATTTCCGGATTTTAAACTCACCAATTCCCATTGGAATTATTTCAATATCATCTCCATCGTTTATGTCGTGAGCTTTCGCTAACTGACTTGGTATAGTTAGCACTAAGCTACTTCCAACTACTCTGGCTTTTCTTGTTAGAGGCATCTCCCATCCACCACTTCCCAGTAATGTATACCTAAATATATATATGTTTTGGTTTTTGCAGATATATCTAAATGTATCTATCAAACCTAAGAGACCAATACTGTTTCCTTAATTTACAATCCAAAAAGTTATGAATAAAAACCTGATACACCTGGCTGGAGTTAAGGCTTTATGAAGATATTTATTGACACTGCAGATCTTGATGAAATTAGAGAACTAGCTAGTTGGGGCGTAATCGATGGTGTTACTACAAATCCAACATTAGTAAAAAGAAGCGGTAGATCATTTAAAGAAATAATTGATGAAATATTTACAATCGTTGATGGATCCATTAGTCTTGAAGCAGTAAGTACAAAAGCAGATGACATTGTAAAAGAAGCACGGAAACTATCCAAAATACATAAAAACGTAGCAGTTAAAATACCGATGAATCCTGAGGGATTAAAAGCCGTAAAAATTCTTAGTAAAGAAGGAATTGAAACAAATGTAACACTTATTTTTTCAGCAAACCAAGCGCTTCTTGCAGCAAAAGCAGGAGCAACATATGTAAGCCCATTTATTGGAAGACTTGATGATATTGGTCAAGAAGGTATGCAAATAATTGAAGAAATAATGGATATTTTCAACAATTACGATATTGAAACTCAGGTCATTGTAGCAAGTATAAGACATCCTATTCATGTAATTGAAGCTGGGCGACTTGGTGCACATATTGTGACAATACCACCAAGTGTGATTAGAAAAATGGTATCCCATTCCTTAACAGATAAAGGAATAGAGAGTTTTTTAAAAGACTGGGCGAAAGTAAAGAAATAAAAAAACTTCTATTTTTAATTTCACCGAATTCCTTTTTTTCAGTTTTGACATTTTACCAGGACAGTTTTAAATACAAATAGTTTAAGAAAGTAACATGGTATTCAATCAGAGATAAATCCTGAGGAGATAGGAATGAAAAAAGAAATAGAGATAATAGTAGGAATATTAATTGTAACCATGATGATTTCAGGTTGTACAACTTCAGATGGCGTAGTAGCAGAGGAGATAATGGAGAATTTTATTGAGGCTATTGAAGGAGTAACTTCGTATAAATATTTGGGTAGTGGAACAACAACTCAAATTACAACTAATGATGATGGTTCATCTACTAGAGAACAGGCTTATACTATTGTTTCAGAGGTTGACATATCAAATAAAAAATACAAAGTTAATATAGATAGTTACGGTACGGTAAAAGGGATAATGATAGAACAAAATTTTTCTTTTTATTATGTTAATGATACATTATATTCGGGAATGAATTATTCTGGGAATATGACATGGATGAGCTGGGGTTCAAGCAATAATTGGTATGCCTATTCCCTGTTAGAACGACAATTATTTTTTATTTCTTCAGGGGCACAATTTGAAAGATTGGATGATGCTACAGTTCAAGATACAGATTGTTATGTAATTGATGTAACACCATCTGTCGAAACTCTACAATTGACCTCATCAAATACAGATTTTTTATTTCCAACAGGAATTTCATATAATAATTTTATTGAAGTTATTATTAAATATTGGATAGATAAAGATAATAATTTATTAAAAAGAGTGTATCTAAAATCAAGTTATAATGTTCCAAGTTCCTTAATTGATGAAGATGACAATGAACAAATATATACTCATGAGACAGATTTAATATTTTATGATTATAATATGCCAATATCTGTTGAGTTACCACCTGAAGCTTTAAAGGACAATTGGTGGGATGATTTGAAACCACCACCAGTTAGAACACCTGTTATCCTGTTTACTAAAGCAGATACATTAAATGAAAACACATTAACAGTTATGACATTTGACCCAGTTACCATAAAT
>JAUWIE010000007.1 GCA_030605515.1 Thermoplasmatota archaeon | reverse complement strand
ATTTTAGGAAGCTAACAAGTTTTGGGTGGTTTTTTGCACTAATCTTAAAGGAGTCTCTTCTTGCAATATAACGATAAAAATGCCAAATTATAACTGAATAAATTACTAATGATATGGTGAGATAAAATATATTTGCTAGAGCAGAAATATCTCCACTTAATATGCTTTCTAGAGAAAGCTCAGATGCCCATTCTGAAATTGGTTGATATGCCATTTATCACACCTTCATTTTTACTTTAATTTCTATACTATACTCTTATAAATTAATGTTGCAGAAATTAAGTTAAATAAAATTAATTCTTACTCTTCTTCATCACTATCTGCTAATGATTTCCAAAAGGAATTTAATTCTTTATTAAGCTCTGCTTTCCAAAGCATAAAATCTAAATCATACTCATGGACTTCTTTATCATCTCTTAAACCTTTCATATTTGCCCTATTGGGCATTCTTTTAATCCCTTTCAATTTATACCACCCATTTAATATTGTTCTGTGATAACATTTGTCAATATTACTATTTAAACCTATTGTGGTAAAATGTCAAAATGAAAAAACTTCAACCCTAGCCTATAACTATTAACTAAGAAGTTTAATTATTACTAATTAACCCTATAGGAGAGAAGGAGGAAAAAAACGGCGGCAACAAATTATTACTAATAATTTATTCCTCCTCTCACCACCTAATTTTTCCCTTCAACCCAATATCTGCTGTTATGTAAATTAAATGCTTTAGCAAGTTAAATATTTTTCGAAATATTTTACAAAATCCATATATGTATTAATATGAAAATATTTTGTTACAAATGTTTTATTATTTACCAATCGGAAAATTTTCTAAATTAGATTTAATTTCTTCTTCATCGTTTTAATCCAGGAGGGCAATCCCTCCACTGTACGAATCATAGCATTTTTAGCAAACAATTCCCTAAATCTAATGTTACATTTAACACGCCCCTCTAAATTTTTTCTAATTGTATGACAAAGAAACCCTCCTTTTCTATCCCAATCTGTAAGAATAATAATTTCCTTATACTTTCTAGCGATTTTATCACAAAAATTTGTAATTGACATACCCGTGTTCACACTAATGATCAACCCTTTAATTCCTAGTTTACGAAGCGCTTCAATATCCTTATCGCCCTCAACAATAATAGGAATAATTTTATTTTCCTCTTGTAACTCCAATAATACTTTCTCAAGATCCTCAAAGGATTTCTCATAATCCATCTAAAGACTTCCTTATTTTTTTAATAATATCCTCTACATAGACATCTTTTACTAGTATTGTCTTCTCACGGTTCTTCTCCCCAGAAACAATAGATATATCTTTAGTTAATATACTAAAATACTCTGCAATGGTTTTTATTAGTTCTTTATTTGCCATGTTTTCTTTTGCTTCAGCACAAACCTTTATTTCTATTCGTTTTCGCCAGATATTGTAACCAGCTGGAAAAATTGAAGAATTAGCTTTAGTTGTAACAAAAAGATTGAGAGTGGCACCATCTCTATGTTTTATAACTGCCTGACTTAAATCCATAATAGCTGGTCAATTCATATAGTTTGTAACTTTATATATATTTAGAAAACAAGCATTAAATTGTTAGGAATAATAAAAAAAAGAAGGGTTATTATTTTCCCATCTTTTTATCTAGACTTTTAACAATAGCCTATATGAACTCTTCAGTTGTTGCCACTTTTTTTGCTGGAGGATTTGAAATACGTAAAGTTCCATCTTATTCAATTGTATCTATTACTACAGCCTTTACTCAACCCTCTATATCAGCTGCTTTAGGTGAGGTTTACTTAGTACAGGTTACGCATTAATAACAGCTAATGATTCTATTGCTGCGTTGAAAGTTGCGCTTGGACGCATTGCTTTTGTTGCTAATTCAGTATTTGGTTTGTAATAACCACCCATCTTAACTGGCTGTCCTTGTGCTGCGTTCAACTTACCAATGATCTTAGATTCATTGTCAGAAAGTTCTTTTGCAAGTTTTGCAAAACGTGTTTGAAGTTCAACATCTTTAGTTTGCTCAGCCAATGCTTGTGCCCAGTATAATGTTAGATAAAAATGACTACCTCTGTTATCCAGCTCATTAACCTTCCGTGAAGGAGACTTGTTGTTTATAAGGAATTTACTTGTTGCTTGGTCAAGTGCCTCTCCTAAAACTTTGGCTTTATCATTCTTGGTTGTATTGCTCAGATGTTCCAGTGAAACCGCAAGAGCTAGAAATTCTCCAAGGGAATCCCATCTTAGATGGCCTTCTTCCAGAAACTGTTGGACATGCTTGGGTGCTGAGCCACCTGCTCCTGTATCATATAATCCACCACCATTCATAAGAGGTACTATTGAATACATTTTTGCACTGGTACCTACTTCAAGAATCGGGAACAGGTCCGTAAGATAATCACGCAACACGTTACCTGTGACTGAAATGGTGTCTTTACCATCTTTCATACGCTCTATTGAAAAATTTGTGGCTTCTACAGGAGACATAATATGGATTTCCAGATCCTTTGTATCATGATCTTTCAAATAGCGATTTACTTTTTCAATAAGCTGTGCATCATGTGCTCTGTTTTTATCCAACCAGAAAACAGCTGGTGATCCAGTTGCTTTTGCTCTATTTACAGCTAGTTTAACCCAATCCTGAATCGGAAGATCCTTTACCTGACACATACGCCAGATATCGCCTTCTTCAACAGGGTGTTCAAGCATTGTTTGTCCTGAATCTGAAACAACACAAACTGTTCCGTCACCCGGGCATTGAAATGTTTTGTCATGAGAACCGTATTCCTCTGCTTTTTGTGCCATAAGACCTACATTTTGAACAGTTCCCATTGTTGTTGGATCAAAAGCCCCATGTTTTTTACAAAAATCAATTACTGTCTTGTACACTCCAGCATAACTGCTGTCAGGTATCACAAATTTTGTGTCATAAAGCTTGCCATCTGGACCCCACATTCTACCTGAATTACGAATTGCAGCAGGTATAGATGCATCAATGATCACATCACTTGGAACATGCAGGTTTGTAATGCCTTTGTCAGAGTTCACCATCGCAAGTTTTGGTCCATTTTCATAACATCTTTTTATGTCCGATTTGATTTCTGCTCTTTTTTCCTCAGAAAGATTCTTGATTTTTGCATAAAGATCACCTAGTCCATTGTTAGGACTGATGCCTAGTTCTGCAAAAACAGAGGCATGTTTTTCAAAAACATCCTTGAAGAAAACAGAAACCACATGACCAAAAATTATTGGATCTGAAACTTTCATCATTGTGGCTTTCAAATGTACCGAGAACAATACATTTTTCTTTTTTGCATCTTCTACTTGCTCCTTTAGAAATGTTCGTAAAGCACACTTACTCATAACTGTTGCATCAATTATTTCACCAACTAGAAGCGTTAATTTTTCTTTTAGAGCCTTTGTATTTCCGTTTTCATCAACGAACTCAATTCTAGCATCTCCAGATGTTTCTCCTGTGATAGTAATAGATTTCTCATTTGATCGAAGATCTCCGCTGCTCATATGTGCAACATGTGATTTTGAATCTTTGGTCCATTCACCCATCGGATGTGGGTTCTTTTTTGCATAGTTTTTTACTGGACCTGGGACTCTACGATCTGAGTTTCCCATTCTTAAAACAGGGTTTACAGCACTTCCTTTAATTTTATCGTACCTGGCCTTGATTTTTTTCTCTGTCTCGTTTTGAGGGTCCTCTGGGTAATCTGGTATTTTATAGTCATGCTCTTGTAATTCTTTAATTGCTGCTTTCAACTGAGGAATTGATGCACTAATACATGGTAGTTTGATGATATTGCCTTCTGGTTTTTTTACAAGCTCACCTAATTCTGCTAAATCATTAGATATTCTTTGACTCTCAGTGAGATTTTCAGGAAAATTTGCGGTAATTCTTCCTGCAAGAGATATATCTCTTGTTTCAACAGTAACTTCTGCAGCGTCTGTAAAGGCTTTGATAATAGGGAGAAAAGAGTAAGTTGCTAAAGCTGGTGCTTCATCAACTTTTGTATAAATTATTTTTTCAACTTCACTGCTCATTTGTATCGTTCTCCATCATATTATTTATTTCACTTTTTGTGGTTTATCTGGCATCATATATTCGATGTCATCCCATGGGTGTCTATATAGTCTTGATTTCAAACGTTTCTGATCCATAATGTGACCCATGAAACCAATACTTCGTCCGAGAACAAAGAATGCGTTTAATATTCCAAGGTCTACATATTCCCGGACTTCGTCTCTTGAATAGCCTATTCCACGTAACATATCACAACAAAGGACACCGATGCAACCATCAACATTTAAAATTAGGTTGTTTCTTTTTGAGGTTGTCAGTTTTTCAACAGATAATGCGTAGTCAAGTGTTTCTGTTACTGGGAAGTTTTTCTTTGCAAAATCTACCATGATTGTAACACGAACATCCGGGTTTGTAACTGACTTGATACGATGTCCAATACCTTGTATGTTTACGTTTTTGTTTTTCATATCCGTGACCATGAAGCTTGGTTCTTCACCAGCATACAAGTATTTTGTGAAGTGATCTGCACTACCTTGTACTGCTCCACCAAATCTAGGCCCAATAGTCAATAGACCACTGACAAGTGAAGAGATTAAATCTTTTCCAGCGCGTGATGCAATAATACTATTATGTGCACCAGATACAGCAGGTCCATGATCTGCTGTAAGTAACACCACGCGCTCAATGAATTCTCGTGCCCAAGGTGGCAGGTTTTTCTTAAACCAAAGTAAACCTATTACTCCGCCAAGACCCCATTTATCTTCAAAGATTTTACTAATCTTTACACCACAGTATCGTAGTTCTCCACCTCGATCATCAGATATAGTGCTAATGAAGTTTGCAGGTCGTCTAATAACACCCTGCTTCAGAGCTACATCGTAATCAAGTGGTATAACAGGTGGTTCAACATCTGGTATTGGTTTGTGTTTACCTGATTTTACTAGTTTTGTATATGCTTTTTTAATTTGCTCATCAAAGTCATCAAAACTAGTTGGAACATATGCACCAGCTTCTTTGAGTGCTTTATTTTTAACATCAGCTGTTTCACGATCTGTACCTGCTCTAGCACCGGCATGACCAAACTGGACTTCAGCCGGAAATACTTTTGAACAAGTTCCAATACACCACGCAACAACTGGTTTTTTGATTTTTCCTTTTTTCATTGCTTCTATTACTTCGTATTCATCTGTTCCACCGACTTCACCAAGCATTACTATCATTTTGATATCAGGGTTTTTCTCATATCGCATCATATGCTGGATAAAAGTAGAACCAGGGTATCTATCTCCACCTATTGCTACTCCTTCATAAACTCCATCGGTGTTCATTGCAATGATATTATTCAACTCATTACTGAGTCCACCAGATTTTGAAACATATGCAACACTACCCTGACGATGTAGTTTTGATGCAATGATGTTATCAAGCATTCCAGCAGTGTTTCCAATTCTAAATCCACCAGCCGCAATTCCACCGACTGTTGCAGGACCAATGATCCATTTGTTTTTTTCATTTGCAATTTTAATGAGTTCTTTTGTTCTTTGTTCAGGTATGCCTTCTGCAATTATTGCAACTGAGTGAATTGTTTTAGTTTCAAGTGCTTCTTTGCTTGTTGGATATGCTGATCTGAAACTTGCAAAATTCACCATAAAATCTGCTTCTGGATGCATTTTGGTAGCTTCTTTGATGGTTTTAACCATTGGTATTAGTACTTCTTTTGTACCCCAGAAACATTTATGCATTCCATCACGAGTTGGATTTACTATTACAACAACTGATGGTTCTTCACGTCTGCAAATATAATCAAAATCAAGCATACGCTGAATTGCACGTGTTTGAAAACCAAAAACAATTGCTTTTGTGTTTTTATCCATAATAATATAATCTTTCTTGTTTGCTTTGGGTTTTGATTTAGTTTTTGTCACGGTAATCGCCTCCATTATTTACCCCCTAACGCCATATCAACAATACGAGTCATATGTGTCTCAGGTCCATAAACATCAATTGGAATTCCTAGTTCTTTACCAAGATCATTCATAATGCGAAGACCTTCCTGATAGTTTGGTCCACCACGTCTCACATAAATTTTCACGTTTGTATCTTTAAGTTTCTTTTTGTAATCTCGAAGCGCCATTGTAATGCCTGTAAAAGTTTTTGCAACATCAGTAAAGTTTGCAATACCTCCACCAACAAGTAAGAACTTTGGTTTTCCTTTTGGAGCCTTCTCACGAGTCATCAAATCAAGGATGGTTTTTGCATACTCATAAGTTAAATCAGTGGTCGGATTACCACTGTATTCTCCATAGTTAGCAAGTTCATCACGATAACCAAGATCAACTATTGTATCAGTATAAATTACACTACCTCCACCACCTGCAACCATAGTCCAAACTCGTCCTTTTTGATTTAAAACAGTGAGTTTAAGTGATGCACCACTTTTTTCATCCATCATCTTGATGTATTTTTCCTCTTTTGATAGTTTACGTCCGAATGGTGCTGGAAATGTAAGACCACCCCATTTCTCACTACTCTCAAAATGACCAGTATCATCAATACGAGCAACAAGATCTAATGGCACTATATCTTTTCCTGATATTACAAATGGATTAATTTCTAGGTATGCATAGTTAAGATCCCTATAGAACTTGTATAATCCTTTAACAAATTCTGCAAACATTTTCTTATTTGCTTTTGGTGTATCCTTTGGAAGTTTACTTTCAATATTTATTTTGTCAATATCATCAGTTACATCAATTTGTATTTCTGCAACAGTCTTCCACACACTTTCTATATCTACTCCACCATGATTGGAGAAATAAATCATATCACCTTCACGGTTGCTTTTTATTGCAACATAGAATTCACCCTTATGTGGAACAAATGGTTCAATAATGAAATGTGTCAATGTTCCTGTTACTTTTCCAACTTTTGTTTCTTTGTTCATTCTTTCTTTAATCCATTTTTTTGTTTCTGCGAATGTTGCATTTGCTTTTATTAGTCCATGTTTACCTCGTTTACCAAAAAGCTGATCAGGTTTGACAACTAGTTTTTCTTTTGTTAACCATTTATATTTTTTCGGTAGATCATCAAGTTTTGTTTTTGGATCCACCAGTACAATTTTTCCTGGGAATTTGAAATCCTTGCTTATGTATTCTGACCAGTATTTAGCAAGCATTTTTTTCCCATCGTATTCTCTTATTCCTCTTTGTGCCATTTATTTTTTCCTCCTATTTTTTAATTTTTTTTATCAGGATTGATTTTTCATATATGCAAGTGTACCACCTGCAAGAATTATCCTCTTTTGTCTTTCTGAGAGAGTATAATCTACTTCAAATTCAGTGTTTTTTGTCTTGTTTTTAACTAGTAAACCCCCTCCTTTTTTAATGACATTTTTAACATTTGGTATTTCAATGTCATCTCCTTGTTCAATTTTGTTATAATCCTTATCATTTTTGAATGTTAATGGGATTATACCAAAATTAATTAGATTCGCAGTATGAATCCGCTCAAATGACTTTGCAATTACTGCTTTTAAACCCATATACATTGGACAAAGCGCTGCATGCTCTCTAGATGATCCTTGACCATAGCTTAATCCAGCGATAACGATGTTATGTTTTCCACTATCTCGTATTTTTGCAGCTCGGTCATGGAATGTTGGATCAATGACTTCAAAAAGAAACTCTGAATATTTAGGTACATTTGACCTGTATTTCATTTTACTTCCGGCAGGAATAATATGATCTGTTGTGATTTGATCTTCGACTTTTATCGTTACCTCTCCACTTATTGAATCGGGCATTGGTAGACTTGCTGGAGGATCACCAATGTTTGGTCCACGATATATCTTAATTTTTTCAGGAGTATCCAGTGGATAGATAAACATGCTATCATCGATATAGAATTCTCTTGGCATTTCGACATTTGGATATTTTATACCCATTTTCTCAAGATCACGCGGGTCAGTCATTTTACCAGTTATTACAGCTGCTGCCGCTGTTTCAGGGCTTACAAGATATGCCTGAGCGCTTTTTGTCCCTGATCGACCTAAGAAGTTCCTATTACTTGTGCGAAGTGATATAGCATCTGTTTTTGGTGATTGACTGTTACCTATACAGAATCCACAGGCTGATTCAGCGATACGAGCTCCAGCAGAGATTAGATCAGTAAGTCCACCATCTCTTGCGATATTTTCTAAAACCTGTTTTGAACCAGGGGCGATTACAAAACTAACATTTGGATGAGATTTCTTGCCTTTGAGTATCTTAGCAACAGTCATAAGATCCTTATATGAAGAGTTAGTACAACTTCCAAGACATACTTGATCTACATTCATACCATCCAGTTCTTTTACAGTTTTAATATTTCCAGGGCTATGAGGATAAGCAGTTAGAGGAACTAGTTCACCGAGATCAAGATCAATTTCTTTGAAATAATCTGCATCAGAATCAGGTTTTATTTCAACCCAGTCTTTCTCACGTCCTTGAGCTCTTAGGAAAGCTTTTGTTGTATCATCACTTGGAAAAACAGATGTTGTAACACCACACTCAGCACCCATATTTGTAATAGTTGCCCTTTCAGGCACAGATAAAGTTTTTATACCTTCACCGCTGTATTCAAAAACACATCCTACATTGCCCTTTGTTGTAAAGATCTCAAGCATCTTAAGAACAACATCCTTTGCTGCAACCCATGGTTTGAGTTTCCCTTTTAGATTAACCTTTATAACCTTTGGACAAGTAATATAGAACGGTCCACCTGCCATTGCAACAGCAACATCAAGACCACCAGCACCAATGGCGATCATTCCTATACCTCCACCAGTTGGATTATGAGAATCACTACCCAGAAGTGTCTTACCAGGTTTTCCAAATCGTTCTAAATGTACCTGATGACATATACCATTTCCTGCACGTGAATAAACAGCTCCATATTTTGCTGCTACACTCTGAAGATATTTATGATCATCAGCGTTTTCAAAACCAATCTGAACTGTATTATGATCGACATAGCTAACAGATAACTCAGTTTTTACTCGCGGAGCACCCATAGCCTCAAATTGAAGATAAGCCATTGTACCAGTTGCATCCTGAGTCAATGTCTGATCGATTTTAATTGCAACTTCATTACCAGGATCCCATTTACCTTCTACAATATGTTTTTCTAAAATTTTTTGCACTATACTCTTTCCCATTTTAGTTAACCTCCCCAAATACGAATGATTACTAGGGTAATACCGGTAATATTAAATTTAGTACTTAAACTATTTGTAAAAAGAATAAAAAGAGAATTAAAAAGATTCTTATACCCCAAACATATTTTAGGCAGGCTCCGATTATGTATAAAATAGGAGGAAAACAACATGTTAATGATAGTTAGATTGTACCCAAAAACAGATTTAAGTAGAATATGGAATTATATAGAACAAGAAGTTAAAAATAAGGAAGATGAGAATTATACACCATTATATGCTACTCAAACAGAAGGAATGATGGATATTGGTCTTATTTTTGATGTAGAACACCCTGATGACATTTCAAAATTTTTAACAGAGGAAATTGTTAAATGTGATGAGGTTCATCATACAAAAACAATTTCTCTTATGAAACCCGTATTTTTCCCGATTCCAAAAAAGAAACCTGAAAATATCCAAAGATATGTTGTGCGTATTTATACTCACCCGCGGTACTATAAAGAGATATATGAGTACCTAGTTGGTTATAATTACCCGTTTAACTTGTTTCCAATATATATATCATATTCACTAGGAGACGAAGATCTGATAATGAGCGTTGCAGCTGATTCTGAAGCAACAATAAATAGATTCCTTAGAGAACATGTACGAACTTTAGATGGTGTAGACCGATCATCATATTATCCTGTTTTTAAAGCAAAACGATTTGCACCATTGGCTAAGTTAATAGAAGAGCAAAAAGAACATCTTGATAAGAGATCATTAAAAAGGAAAAAAGAAGAATTTGATCTTGATTTCGACTGGATTGAAAACTTTGAGCAATATGCAAAATTAACAGGGGCATTCCCAGGAGATTTTTAAAAAAAATTTTGTTAAAGGTGAAAAAAATGGCAGATGAAAATATATCAGTTTTGCTTGATGAAAAACGTGTCTTTAAACCTAAAGAAGAATTTGTAAATAACACAAATGTAAAGAAATGGATGGATAAACATAATATTAAGAATCTTGATGAGCTCTATAAAAAAGCAGAGAATTGGGAGTGGTTCTGGGAAGAGATATCAAAAGACCTTGTGGAATGGTATAAACCTTACAATAAAGTTGTAGAGTGGGATGTTCCATGGGTTAAATGGTTTATCGGTGCTAAGTATAACATTGTCCATGATGCACTTGATAAACATGTAAATAGTTGGAGAAAAAACAAGGTTGCGTTTATTTTCGAAGGTGAACCAGGTGATGTACAAAAATTAACATATAACGACCTTTATATTGAAGTTAATAAACTTGCAAATGCTATGAAGAAACTTGGTGTAACAAAAGGTGATCGTGTTGGCATTTATATGCCAATGATACTTGAACTTCCGATAGCGATGCTTGCTTGTGCTAAGATCGGTGCGATACACTCTGTTGTTTTCTCTGGTTTCAGTTCTCTTGCACTTAGAGACAGATTAAATGATTGTGAGACAAAAGTTGTTATTACTTGTGATGGTTTTTGGCGACGTGGTAGAAAAGTCTATTTAAAAGAGCAAACTGATGTTGCACTTGAGGAAGCACCAAGTGTTAAACATGTAATCGTGTGTAAACGTACTGGTGATGGTGTTCCATGGACTGCTGGTAGAGATGTATGGTGGCATGATCTTGTTTTTGATTCACCTAAACATTGTGAAACTGAAAAACTTGATGCAAATGACCCCTTGTTTTTCCTTTATACCTCAGGTACAACTGGTAAACCTAAGGGTATTATTCATGCTCATGGAGGTTATGCTGTTGGAATAGCATATACTTTAAAATGGGTTTTTGACATGAAAGATGAGGATATCTGGTGGTGTGCAGCTGATATCGGTTGGATTACCGGTCATAGTTATATCGTGTATGCCCCATTGATTCTTGGAGCAACTTCTATTCTTTATGAGGGTGCACCTAACTTTCCTGAGCCTGATCGATGGTGGAGCCTCATTGAAAAATATAATGTAACACAGCTATATACATCGCCTACAAGTATTCGATTTTTTATGAAATATGGTGAGGATTGGGTTAAGAAACATGATCTAAGTACACTTAGGATTCTTGGTTCTGTTGGTGAGCCGATTAATCCTGAAGCGTGGATATGGTATTACAAACACATTGGTAATGAGAACTGTCAGATTATGGATACTTGGTGGCAAACTGAAACCGGGCATTTCGTAATATCACCATTACCAATTACACCATTGAAACCTGGTTCTGCAACAAGACCACTACCGGGGCTTTCTGCTGATGTATATAATGAGCAGGCTCAACCTGTTCAAAATGCTGGTGGAAACCTAGTGCTTACTCATCCATGGCCTGGTATGCTCCGTGGCATTTACAAAAACCCTGATCGTTATAAGGATACTTATTGGAGTAAATTCAATGGAATATATCTTGCCGGTGATGTCACCCGTATAGATGATGATGGTTTCTTCTGGATTCAGGGAAGAGCGGATGATGTTCTTAATGTATCGGGTCATAGGATTGGTAACTCAGAGGTGGAATCAGCTCTTGTTAGTCATCCTATGGTTGCAGAAGCCGCAGTTATTGGCAAACCACATACGATTAAGGGGGAGTCAATTACGTCTTATGTGGTTCTCAGAGGTGAGATTAGTCCATCTGAGGAGCTCAGAAAGGAACTTCGTGAGCATGTCGGTAATGAAATGGGTAAGATTGCTCGTCCTGATGAGATATGGTTTGTCTCTGATGTTCCAAAAACACGTAGCGGTAAAATCATGCGTCGTGTCATAAGATCAAAGGCTCTTGGCAAGGAGGTTGGTGATATTTCAACACTTGCTAATCCTGAGGCCGTTGAGGAAATTTCAAAAGCAAAATAAATCAATTTATTTCCTCTACCTTTTTTTATTCTATTTTTAATAATCAAATTGTGTTATTTACTAAAAAATTTCCAAATAAAGTATATATAGTTACGAGTGACTAATATCATAATTGTGTGGTGAGATGGTTAAAGAATTCATAAAATTTGACCGTATATTTCGAATTTATATTGCAATTGCAATAATATTATCATTGTTTTTACCTTGTACAACTGGAGGTGTAACAGATAATAACCCTCCGAATCAGCCAAGTGATCCTTTCCCTGCGGATTATTCTACTCAGGTTTCGGTTGATAGCTTGGTTCTTAGTTGGACTTGTAGTGATCCTAATGGTGATGATTTGACATTTGACATTTATTTTGGTACTACATCTCCACCTTCATTAGTTTGGGGCAACTACTCTACTATGTCGTATACCTCTAAAGTTGATCCTTTGGATTATTCTACACCTTATTTTTGGAAAATTATTGCAAAAGATGGAAAGGCGACAACTGAAAGTGACCTGTGGAAGTTTACTACTGAAGGAAATAGCAGACCATATACTCCCTCTAATCCTTATCCTTCTGATTCTGCAACTGATGTACCTATTGATGTTCAACTTAGTTGGTCTGGTGGTGATCCAAATCCTAGTGACATGGTTACATATGGAATGTTTTTGGTTGATGAACCTCATACTGGTTTTACGATTTATGACCAGAATATAGGACCATATCCTGCTACACAAACAACAATAACCTATGATCTTGGTACGACACTTGATTATGATACAACTTATAAATGGTCTGTCTCTGGAAGGGATGGTTTAATAAATAGCGGTTATTCAACTTGGTATTTTACCACGTTGTCAAATCAAAACAATCCACCTAATCAACCAAGTAATCCATCACCATCGGATAATGCAGTAAATGTTGATATTGATGCTGATCTTAGCTGGTTTGGTGGTGATCCAGATATTGGGGATACGGTTACTTATGATGTTTATTTTGGAACAGGTAATCCACCACCAAAAATAGTTAGTAATCAATCTGAAACTAGCTATAATCCAGGTACTCTCAATTATGTTACAATGTACTACTGGAAGATAGTTGCATGGGATGACAATGATATATCAAATGAGGGCCCTGTATGGGATTTCATAACAGAAGCGGATATTGAGGAGCCTGAGGATCAGCTTATTATTAGCACTTCCTCTTCAGTTTCAGAAGGACAGAGTTTTCAGGTTATAGTAACTGCTGGCGGAATAGCTGTTGAAGACGCGATGATAACATTTACAGATAATACATATTATACTGATGTTGATGGTCAGGTATTAATTACCGCACCACTGGTAGAGGAGGATACTTCTTTTGACATACTGGTAAGTAAAACAGGATATGTTGAAATGACAACTACAATAAACGTAGTTGATGTACCTGATATTGAAGATCAAAAGCAGCTTGTTATCATCTCTCCATCATCAGTTAATGAAGGAGACAGTTTTGAGATAACCATAACTGCAAATGATAACCCTATAGATGATGTCAAAGTGACATTTGATAACGCTATTTATTTCACAGATCTTAATGGGAAAGCAATTCTTAATGCTCCAAATGTAGATTATAACACTTTTTACACATTAACTGCAGAAAAAACTGATTATTTACAAACTTCAGTAACAGTTACAATAGTAAATAACGAAGGTATTATTTATGGCAATGTAACTAATACAACAGGTGCATTGTTACAAGATGCCAAAGTCTGTGTGTCACTTTCAGATGTTGATAATGTTGAAACAAAAAGTTGTGTTCTAACTGATACAAATGGTTATTATATGTTTACTCTTCCCGCGGGAGCGTATACTATACAGGCGAGTAAAAACGGATATGAACCAGTTACCAAACATGATATTGTTGTTATTGAAAATCAATATACATTAGTTGATTTTGAATTACAAAAAAAAGAAGATGAGGAACCAGAAACACATGCAGAGTATACAATAGATGATAAGATAAAAAAAGGTACAATTAGTGTTGAAGTTGATGCAAGAGAAGAAACAGATATTGGTGTATCATTATTTACAGAGGATATTGAGGTAGTAATAGAAAATGCAGAATTACAGTCAGAAGAAGGTCTTTCTCTTTTAGTATCTGCTGATGAAGATACACCTGGCGCTATATTTTCAGTTTATATTGGACAAATTGAAAACCTAGAGGATATTGTTGTAAAACTTGATGGGAATCCTATACAAAAATCTGATAATATACGATCCTTTTTTAATTTGGTTGAGGAGGGTAAACCAAGTTCAGATGAGGCTCAATGGATTCTTTTATATTCTGAAAATGATGGAAAAAAAGAAGCCATTGTTTTAGCATATATTCCTCACTTTAGTGAACATCAATTAACAATAACTGCAATAGGAGAAATAATAGAATTTATAAGTAAAACTACTACGGCACTGTTTTACATCGCAATTATATCCATTACCATACTTGTATTAATTTTTCATGAAAAGTTTATCTGGAAAACATAGGTAATTTTTAAAATAGAATAAGTCATTCCTATTTATTTGAGGATGGTGAAATAGGAATGGAGATTACGTATGAAGCAATTTTTATAATCGCAATTATATCAATTTTATCAGTAGTTTTAATGCTTATTACCTTTGGTAGCTACTTTAAATATAAAAATAGAAAACTCTTGTTTGTAGGTTTTGTCTTTTTATTTCTCTTTATGCGAGGTATACTTCTCACCTTAAGTTTATTTTATGAGCACATAGCTGCTCTTACTGCTAGTGAGTATATCTGGTTATTTGATGTGATCATACTTGTTCTCCTCTATGCAGCTTATTCTCTTAAGAGTTAAATCCTATGAAAAAAATTCTTGAGCTTGGAATAAGAAAAAAAATATTCGAATTAATTAAGAAAAACCCAGGTATAAATGCAACTAAATTAGCAGAATTAATTAATGTGAAATCACAACTGGTTGATTATCATCTATATTATATGGAGAATCATAAGTTAATAAACACTGATCGAAGGAAGGGTTATACGCTCTGCTATGCTAAAGGTAAAATTGGAACTGAGGATAAAAAAAATTTATCATTAATGAGACAAGAATTTCCCTTAAAAATTGTTATGTTTCTCTTGAAAAACCCATATTCTCGACATAGAGAGATACATAGAACATTACAAATTTCTTCTTCTCGATTTTCATACCACTTAAAGAAACTTGTTAAAGCTGGGATCATTAAACTCTCAGAATCTGGAAATAAAACGGGTTATATTGTCATTAATGATATTGAGATCACTGATATTATCATACGATATAAACCATATAGTATTCTTAAGATGGCAAAGGATACTTGGGTTGACTTCCAGCGGAGATAACAGATGGTTAAATAAGAGATATGTTGTTGTTTTATTTCTGAGAATTTTATCTATCTTGTTTTTTTACTTAAAAATTTCCAAATAAAGTATATATAATGATGAAACACAAAGGCTACTTTTAAATTGAATTAATAGAAAAAAGTTTGGTGATGAAAATATGAAATATAAAGATAAAATTAATGGATTAATAAAAGCAGGTTTGGTAATAGTGATTGTCTGTGCTTTGGTGATGCCAAGTTCAGCAATAGTTGTAAATGTGGAAAAAGATGATACTATAAATGGAACTTGCTCAATATTGTGTGGTAATTTAACGTAGTTTTTTAAAAAATACCGAAAAATTTCTGTATTTGATATCCATTAACAGATATCTGATTTGGGATGCATTTGCTAATGATTCGGATGATAGAACACCTGTTTTCTGG
>JAUWIE010000006.1 GCA_030605515.1 Thermoplasmatota archaeon | reverse complement strand
AAATTTGGAAATTTCCACTCTAATCAAAATACATGATTAAAGTTTATCTAAAACAAATTTTATTTTACTCTCTTCCAATCCTAATCTAAAATGAATATCAAATTCCTTAAAAATTGGTTCACGACCTAACAAAGGAATAGACGGATAGCCATCTTTTTTTGTGGTATGTATAGTAATCTCTTTTTTAAAAGTATATTTATGTCCCATTCCAAACTCAATATCAACTTTTTCTTCTAAAGCATCTGTAACACCAGACACACCTTGAACATTACTATTAGCATCCTTATTAACATCAATTCCTAAACTTCTCCCAACATCTTTTGAAATTAAAGAATAATCTGCGCCTGAATCTAAAATCATAGTTATAGCAACAGGTGGATTATTATTATATTGTAAAATTACAGGAATTATTGGACGTAATATCTGGGATCCTTTAATATTAAAAGAAGTAAAATTATATGATAAATGATACTTATATCGAGACATTTTGCATTAAACAGAAATATATCCTTCTTCAGGGACTTTAACTAAAAATGGCATTGCATTACTTTTTTCTCTTGCTTCCTTGGCTACTTTATCAGCAAATTTTCCACTACTTAATATTTGTTTGCCATGAACAGCTATCCACTTTCCAGTAAATTTTTTTAAATTTTGATTGCTGTTCCATTTATATTCAGCGTTTATATCGCTCATTTTCTACTCCTTAATTATATTTTATATCTTATATGATATAAATTTTTTGCAGAATTTTTGGATTATCGAGATTTATAAATGCATTCAAGATTATTAATATTTCTGCTATAGGGGCAATGATGAGAGTCTCTATGGAGAAAAACAATCTATAATCACTATTTACGATTAGATTAATAGAGCAATTTCAAACATGATTTAATAGAGTATACCAGATTGTAAACCATAAAAAAAATCTTTGACATGAGGTCTAGTTAGATAATATATGATAATGAACGAAATAAAGATACTTATAATGTTGAAACTAATTAGTGCGGTGATTATTGAAATGAAATGAAGGATTATTGTAATAATTCTTGCACCATTCATTCCTTTTAACAATCCAATTGCAAGTAAAATCAAAATAGGGATCATTATAATTACATAAATAAGAGATAGTTTGATTACTGGATCGTTTAACAAATACTCCATTTTTATATTGTAAAGGTAAATTGGTATTGCTATTACAATAATAACTGGTAATATTGCCCCAATAATTTGCAAAATGGCAATTATCGATACACCTAAAGGTCTTTTAACTTTCCCCATTTTTTCATCCAGTCTGTAATTTCAAAACAATTAATATGGTTTATATTTTTTGGAAGCAATACCTAGCAGGTTTATATGTAAAAATCAGTCATGCCCTGAGTATTGAACAGAGATGGGAAGTGTTAAGCACATGGAATTATCAAGGTTTATACTGAGGCTAAAATAAATGCATCTCTTACCCATCCACATGAATTTTTTAATCCTGCAATAAAGGCAAGTGCTAATTCAGTTATTCTTGTTCATAATCATCCTAGTGGCGATTGTAGTCCTAGTAGTGAAGATGAAACGGTAACAAAGATGCTCTATAATGCAGGAGATCTCTTAGGAATTAAAGTACTTGATCATGTGATTATTGGTAAGGATAGTTTTACGAGTTTGAAAGAAAAAGGTATCTTATCTTAAATAGTGGCATCTTCACTGATAAACATCGATAGTTTGGTTTGAACCATCTTAATAATCCCAAAATATCTCTTCACCGCCGCATTTTGGACATTTTGCAGCAGTTAAAATTTCTTGTTTTCCTCCACTAAAATTACCATGATGATTTATATTAAATTTTTCCTTCATGATTCGTTGTGTTTCTAGTTCTACAAGTCTGTTTTCTGGAATGAGATTTATGGTGAACCATCGTGCTTTCAGTCCTTCTTTGTTATGGCAGTTCAAACATGCAAAAGGACCAAAACCTTTCAATTCTTCAGGAAGATTCTTTATCGCCTCCCTATTCATTTCTTTTATTTCTATTTCAGGAATTAGTTGCTGATTCCCAAGTTCAATGTTGTGTTCACAGAGCCAGTTGATAGTTTCATTTTTAATGGTTTTGTGTTTATATTTAAACCATTTCTCCCTTAACTTTGGATGTTCATGCAGTATTTCTTGAAAATTTCTAAACGGTTTCTTTCCTTCCAAGACGTTGTGGAATTTTTCAGCTATATCAAAATCATTTATTTCATATGCAAACATTTCCATGATATAAAAATCATGTTGTGGAAGTCTTGGTGGAAGGTAGATATAGTGATCATCATCTGAACATGTATCAAGTTTCTCTTTAACTGTCTCTGGTTCACCAAGTGCATCATTGTAATAAATAAGTTCACTTTTTTTCGTATCAATATGATAAACGTGAATTACACTTGAGTCCTCAAATGCGTCAACTAATTCCTCAAAGTCGATATTCAGTTTCATTTTTCTTAGCTCCTCAAATCATTTTTACTAATTTTTTAATGCAACGGAAAGATTTCCTTTTATGTAACTTATAAAAATCCCTTTTTTCTTTAAATTAGATTTAAGATGTGAAGATGTTTTGAACATGTTTTCATTGTTTTTGATTAATGTTATTATATACTCTTTTCCAAACTTCTTTTTAAGATAATTTATTATCTCTGTCAATTCTGTCCAATGTTTGTTTTCCAAGATATGCTTTTTTTCAGTTAGAAGAACAGTTGTTGTGTCATAATCGAGTTGAAAGAGTCTTTCTAATAACGGTTTGTTCTGAGAAAAATACTCCTTAAAATCAATTAATTGTTTGATATATTCGTATTCATCAATTTGCTTAGCTAGATATTTTAATTGTCTACTATCATAATTTCTAAGAAATTCTTTTTTGAGAAAACTTTTTACAACGTTTTTATCTTTGAAATTGTGTTCTATAAATAGATCAACAATATCTGAGAGTTTTCTTTCCAAAAAAAAATGCTCTTCCGAAATGAGTTTATCAAATTCAGATAAATTTCTGATGACTCCTTTGTAATCCTCTTTGTAAACAGCTACTAAAAATAAAAGACTCTTGTTTTTCAGATGATTGGCGATTTTTTCTGCAAGAACAATGTTTTTTACTGGCATGGAGTAAAGCTCGCGTTTGTTATCATCTGTAATTACTTTTTCGATTTCATTCACATCTGGATTTTCTAGGTTCAATAGAAAAGATAAGAATTGATCTCTTGAAAATACGGGTTTTATTATATTTTTAAACTTTGATATTTTCCGAGCATTTTCGATGATTTTATCATATAAATAGCCAATTGTTAAAACTTGTTTCATCTCTTTTTCAGTTGTTATTTTATTTATTATCTCCTGTTGTACTGTGTATTCTAGGTTGTAGATGGGATCATCCTCATCATCAAATCCATAGTAGTCATCATCCATTGTTTCATACAATTCATCATTGTTTTTTAATAAGAATTTT
>JAUWIE010000059.1 GCA_030605515.1 Thermoplasmatota archaeon | reverse complement strand
TTTTTAGTCCTTTGATTTTTTTGAGTTTTTTGTCAGGGGTTTTGTTTAGTGTTTCTATGTTTGTGATTCCGTTGTCGTAGAGTTGTATGGCTGTTTTTTCGTCTATGTTTTTTATTTCTTTGAATGGTTTGGTTTTTTGTTCTATGGGTATGATGGGTTCTTCTATTAATTCTTCTTTCTCTTTAAAAATCACTTCTTTTTCTGATCTAATTGCTTTTTTTTCATCACCTACAGGTTCAAACTCTAAACTCTCCTTTTTTATCTCTTCTATAGGGCTGGGGAGTTCCTCTTTTTCTTCTACAGGTAAAAATAATTCATCACTTTTTTCAGTATCAACTAGTTCCCATTCAGGAATATCTCCCTCTTTCTTAATTTCAGCATCTTCATTTTTTTCATCTGTTTTATGTTCTACTTCCTTAGATATTGCTTCTTTTTCCCTGATTTCTTCAGGCGCTACCTCTAAAAACTCTGGAATATTATCATCTGAACTTATTGCTTCTTCCTTTTTTATTGCTAAATCCTTAGATTTCTCTTTTATTTCCTTTGGTTTAACTTCAATAAATTCAGGCTCTTTGATTTCAACTTTTTGAATTTCATATAACTCATTATCTTTTACTAAATCTTCTTTTTGTTCTTTTATTCCTATTTCAACTGGTTCTTTATGGATAATATGCGTTGTTATAGGCAGTCTTTCTATTCTCTCTTCTTTTGAATGGTGTATTGTAACCCTTGGTTTTAAAAGATCATTTTCTTGCTTGTATTCTTTTGAAACACTAGTAATTCCTTCTTTATAAGAGCTATCTAGCCTTTTACGTAATGATTGCAAGTGTTTTTCATCGTCGGGATGGATTTTCTCATCAGAAGAATCATCTAATATCTTTCGTAATTTTTCTAATCTCTCTTTTTTAGATTTTTTTTGCATGTTATTCACATACCATTTATCTTTAATTATATAAAGTTAGGTATTAAATATTTATATGTTATTGGACACTTCTTATCAGAATAATATAAACTCATTTCCGTATATTAATATCTTTTGCTAAATATTTTGACAAATTATTTTAATTTTTCAAATTAAAAAGTATATTAAGTTATGAATGCATCCCCTTTTTTTTGATCTAAATGAATTTCAAAGGAAAAGACATAATTTCAATAAAAGATTTCTCAAAAAAAGAAATTAATTATATTTTAGATTACAGCAAGAAAATGTTAGACTATGCTAGGGGTGAAAAATATTCAGATCTTTTAAAAGGAAAATTATTATCCTCGTTATTCTTTGAACCTAGTACACGTACTCGCCTTAGCTTTGAAAGTGCAGTTAATCGACTAGGAGGTCGAGTGATCGGATTTGCAGATCCTGCCGCTACTTCACAAAAAAAAGGCGAGAGCCTAGCAGATACAATTCGGATGGCTGACTCATATAGTGATGTAATTGTAGTTAGACATCCACAAGAAGGTGCAGCACGTCTAGCAGCAGAGTTTGCTGATGCACCTGTTTTAAATGCAGGAGATGGTGCTGGAAGACATCCAACTCAGTGTCTCCTTGATCTATTTACAATTTATACAGAAAAGAAAAGAATCAGTAAAAATAAGGTAGTGTTACTTGGTGATTTAAAATATGGTCGCACAGTGCATTCTCTTGCATATGCTCTTTCGCTTTATGGAGCAGAACTTACATTTGTTTCACCAGAAAGCCTAAAAATGCCAAAGGAAGTAGTTCAGGAATGTAAGGAGCTTGGAGTTGAGCCAAAACATACATCAAGCTTGGAAAAAGCAGTAAAAGATGCAGATGTTTTATATGTAACAAGAATTCAAAAAGAGCGTTTTCCTGATGCTGAGGAATATAATCGAGTAGTTGGAGCTTATCGGGTTGATGTTGATCTATTGAAGTATGCTCAAGATAATTTGATTATAATGCATCCATTACCTCGCGTAAATGAGATCCATCCTGAAGTTGATAAAACTCCACATGCAATATATTTTAAACAAGCGTTTAACGGAGTCCCAGTACGCATGGCTCTCCTTTCACTTGTATTGGGGGTGAAAAAGTGAAAGAACTTAAGGTTCAACCTATCAAAAATGGTACTGTTATTGATCATATTGAAGCAGGAAACGCGGTTAAGGTTTTACATATTCTGGGTATTCCAAAGACTTCTTCTTCTAGTGTTAGTGTTGCTATGAATGTTAGAAGTAAACTTGGAAAAAAAGACATTGTTAAAGTTGAGAATAGAGAACTTGATCCTAATGAAGTTGATAAAATTGCACTTATCGCTCCAAAAGCAACAATTAATATCATTCGGAACTATGAAGTTGCTGAAAAATACCGGGTTCAACTTCCTGATGAGATAATAGGCATTGTTCGTTGTTCAAATCCTACTTGTGTTTCAAATTCAAAAAAAGAACCAGTTAGCACTAGATTTATAGTTGTTGAAAAAGATCCTCCTCGGATTAAATGTTATTATTGTGAAAGGGAGCCTGACGATATCGCCGATCGTATTATCTAATTTCTGAGATTATTTCTTCTGCTCTATCAAGTTTTATTTTTTTCTCCTTGATCATTTGTTCGGCTACTTTGTTAATTTCTTCTCCTTTTGCTCCGGCCATTACTGCTATGTTTTTTGCATGAAGAGACATATGTCCTTTTTGAATTCCTACTGTTGAAAGAGCAAATACTGCTGCAAAGTTTTGTGCAAGTCCAAGGCTTACAGCAACTTCTGCTAACTCTTGTGCTGTTTTTATTCCAAGGATTTTCTTACAAAGCCTTGCCTTAGGATGTATATTTCCTGCTCCCCCAACGATTCCTACTGCAAGAGGAAGTTCTAACTCACCTACAAGATCCCCGTTTTTATCCTTGTAATAGGTGCTAAGAGAAGTATATTGTCCGTTTCTTGATGCATAAGCATGAGCACCTGCTTCAATTGCACGGAAATCATTCCCAGTCGCAATAATTAATGAATCTATACCGTTCATAATACCCTTATTGTGAGTTGCGGCTCTATAAGGATCAACAGCTGCTAAGTTATACGATTCAAGAAAAGAATCAACGACATGTTTTCCACCGATTTTTTCCTTGTCAAACACAGCTTTTGCTTTTATAATTCTTTTATCAGCAAGATTTGAAAGAATTTTTAATCTAACTTTTCCTCCAGATATCTCTTCAAGCAATGGAGCTAAAGCTTCACACATTGTGTTAACAGCATTTGCACCCATAGCATCTCGAACATCAACAATTAGATGAGTTACAATCATTTTTCCAAGTGGACTATCAAGAATTCTTACCTCAATATCCTTGGCTCCACCACCAAATTTTACTAAGACTTGATCTTGTTCATTTGCAAGATGTAAAATTTCTTTTTTATGCTCCAATATTTTTTTTGCTGCTTCTGCAATATCATCTATGTGTATAATCTGAATTTGACCTATCATCAAAGGTTCAGAGCACTCTGTACTAAATCCACCTTTAACCCTAGCAATTTTAGCAGCATTACTTGCAGCAGCAACAACACTTGATTCTTCAGTTGCCATTGGTACAAGGTAATCTTTACCGTTGACAAGGAAATTAACAGCGATACCTAAAGGAAATTCAAATGTTCCCAGAACGTTCTCTATCATCCTATCTGCAATATCTATCTCAAGACAAGATGAGAACAACTTTATATCTTCTTCATTTAAATCTGAAAAATTTTTTACAAACTCAATTCTTTTTTCAACCGGGAATTTGTAGAAGCCTGAAACTGTTGACGATTTATTTTTTTTCACCATTTTAACACTCTCCATATTATAGCTTCACAGAGATCAGCTAAGTGCTTTTATAATTGCGCATTCTAAACTAAATATACATATTTGTGATTTTTCTTTTAAGATTCCTCTTTTAAACCTATTTTCTCGTTAAGATAATTAAGAAAAGTATGATAAATTTCAACTCTTATCTTTCCTTTTATTTGGATATCAACTGAATGTTCATTTTTACTATGAATTTTGTTAATTCTTATGATCGCTGTACATTTTTCAACATCTGCTAAAATTGCGGTTATTTCAACGTTTTTTCCTTTTGATATATCATTAGAGAATTCATCAATATCCTCAATTGTTTTTCTTAAATCAGATTTTTTTTCAGGGTGATCATATAAAACTTTTTTATCAACAACTATTTTTGCAGTATTTTTAAATTTAGCTTTAGCTAGGCCTCTTAGTATTAATTCAGTTGTTGGAAGCAGTTTGAACTCTTCCTCGACCATTTTTCCTATAGTAATTTTTGAAAAAAAACTCGGGGGATCCACTTCTTTTCTTTTTACATCAAAATCAAACTTTATATTTAGATTTTTTAAGAATTTTTTTTCATATCTATGGTCATCTTTTTTCTTTTTATCCTTATGGGTAGCTTCTATCCAATCCATGGTTTCTTTTGGAGAACCAAAAACCCATGGTGGTTCCTTGAAATTACTGCCATATCTACTCATTTAATCAAGGAATATAAGTAAGATAAGGTTTATTATATTTTTTTATAAAAATTGAGTTTCAGTTTGCATGTTCTCTTGTTTTTACGGCCATACCCCAATTAAATGCTAGCATTTCAACTCTGTTTAATAGGCATCTACCAACAGCAATTAAATTATCTTTTTCATCGACAATAAGACACTCATCAAATGGTCGTAAATTTGAGTCACAATCGATAACAAACTTGGCAAAAACACTTTTTCCATCTTTGATAAAAGACACTGTGTCTTCTTGTATTATTACTCTCATTTTTGGATATTTAAAGTATTTATGAAGGACATTTCCACCATGCATTTTTAAGGTAAATAGTCCATCTCCAGCACGCATAGATAATATATGTTTTTCATCACAATAGATATTGCGTATTTTTCCTGTTTTTTTAGATTTAACAATTCTTATTTCTCCATTAAATAACGCTTTTGATGCATTTTTTCCAAATTGCATATCCGCAACAGCAGAGATTCTATTAAGATCATAATCGATGGTTCTAATAGATGATTCATGTATTTCATCATAAGTCTTTTTTTCCTTCCAAAAAAATATATTTTTTTTCTTTATAAATTCATCAAATACTTTCTGTGTTACTTCTAATGTAGCTTTATCAACTTTTGTTGGAAAAACCGATTGGGCAAAAGGGTACATTTCATCAAGGTGAATTGGTACTGGTCCTAGATGAGACTGTATTACAAAGTCTATGTTACCTCTTTTTTCATTAATTTCTTTAATTTGTTTTGCATAGGATACTGAATAAGGTTTCTTTCCTTCAGGGAGAATAACGACATTATCATATGAAGATTTATATCTATCAAGCAGTCGTTTATGGATTCTATGAATAATTGGTCTATGGATTGTATGTTCTCCTGTATAAAATAAGGCTTTATTCTTACTAATTGGTTCAAATTGTTCTAACCATACTTTATTTTCCATTTTATTAAGATCATTTAGAGCCTCAAGCAAATATGGATTTGAATTGGCTCTTCTCTCGACAAGTTCCCATAGATTCCCATTTACGATTGCATTTCGGATTTTCTTAATTTCTGTAAAAGTAATATAAAGGTTATGTTTTGCTAAATGATAAGTAACATCTTTTGTATCTAATTTCTTAAGCTCGGATGCATCAAACTTTGTACAAACAGGGCAGCTACAAGGAAGTTCATTTAAATTATCCAATTTCTCTGTTCCCCATGGAAAGATCATACGTCTGTCCTGTGCGTATTTTACATAAGCTGATGAATCAAAAAAATCACAGCCAAGAGCTACAGCAAGAGGAAATATTAATGGATGGCCCGCTCCAAATAAATGAACTGGTTTAGAATGATTCAGCCCTTTCTTCGAGGCAATAATACATTTAATTAAATCTAGATAATTCTGATTCTCCATGAGTGGTACTACGCCGCCAATTGGATAAAAATCCGCATCGATTTTACTAAGTTCTCTTGCACATTTTTCTCTAAGATCTGGATAAATAGAGCCTTGAACAGTACATGCAAGTATCATATTTTCTTTTACTTTGATACTTTCTTTAGCACGTTTGATGGTTTCATTTACTCCTTGTTCAGCTTTTCTTTTAGTCTGTTTTGGTGTTCCAAAAACATCTAAAATAGTACCTATATCACTTCCTATATCTCTTTGGAATTTTACAATTTCAATCGGATCTATGTTAATATCACCATAGACATATGATTGAAATGTTCCAGAATCCGTCATGATTGCTCCATTATAATCAATGAGTTGATGGACTCCTTTTTCTAATGCTGTTTCTCTTAGGTTTTTATCCTTGTGAATAATATAAGCGTTTGTGATCACTATCTCGGTTCCGAAAAGTTTTTTCATTTCTTTAGGTGATATAAGCATTTTATTTGGGTTAATTACAGGTAATAGCGTTGGTGTTGTTACTGTTCCATGCTTTGTTTTAAATTTACAGAGCCTTCCTGCAGCAGCTCTATCTTTAATTTCAAACTTCATCTTAGAGAAGTAAATAAAAGAGAGTTATTTAGCTTTAGTTGCAGTTTAGAAAACCATTTTTTCCAAGTTTTGCTATTTAAACCTATGTTTTATCTTTACACCTTTATCAAGTTAACCCTTAATCTTTATTAAACACCTATTTGAATAGGATCAATGATTCTCTTTAAAGTTGCAATTGCTGATAATGATGCCATATAACTTGATCCTGGATTATTTGGATTTGGCATATTTTCAAGCTCAACGCGTAATCTACCAAATTTCCCATTAGCTAAAATTTTATGACCTATTCTTGTTACCATAGGGTCTGCTACAATTTCAACTTTGGTTTCATCGAATCCTTTTCCAGCAAGAGACAGACTTGCAGCAACATTAATATTTTTAGGATATTTTTTCACTGCATCTCTAGCATTTCCTTTGAAAAGAACAGATCTTTTATTGCAGCTTTTACCTATTGATGATGGTGGTTTTGTTGTTACTAATGTTACCTCATTTAACCCTCCAATATTAGCTGATAATATTCCATCTATTCCACAAATCGCTCCAGATGGAACATAAATCTTACATTTTTTTTCCCGAGCAATTTTATCAAGTTTCATTCTAAATTTTTCATCAAATAAACTTCCTACACTCATCATAATTAACTCTTTTCCAGAATTCAGAATTTTTTCTGCATATTCTCTTACAGCCTTTTGTGAAGCTCCTTCAAAAACAACATCAACATTTGGCAAGAATTCTTCTACTGTTTTGATTTCAGTTTTTTTTAACCTTTTATTTAATTTTCTAGAAGCATTCTTATTAATATCAAATAGATAAATCTTTTTTATCTCCTTTATTGTATCTGCAGCTTCTGCAACATCAGTACCTATTGCTCCACAGCCAATTATTCCAAGGTTCATAAAATTACCAAAACCTTAATACTATAAATAACTATAAAAAATGTTGTTATGGACGATATTGATAGATATCTTCAAGAGGATTTAGGTACAGAAGGAGATATAACTTCAGATTCATTATTTACTAATGAAAAAGCTAAAGCATATGTTATATCAAAAGAAGCTTGTATTGTTGCTGGTCTTGAAGAAACAAAAAAAATTTTTAATAAAACAGGTGTAAAAACAAAATTGCTTGTAGATGATGGTACTTTAATAAAAGAAAAAACCAAAGTTGCAGAAATAAATGGTACTACACGCTCAATCCTTAAAGGTGAGAGATTAGCTTTGAATTTTTTAAGTCGAATGAGCGGTATTGCCACTGAAACAAGGAAGCTTGTAGATCTTTGTAGGTCAATAAATCCAAATGTTACAATTGCTGCTACAAGAAAAACAATTCCAGGTTTTCGTAAATATGAAAAAAAAGCAGTTGTTCTTGGTGGTGGAGAAAGCCATCGGTTTGGTTTGTTCGATGCTGTTATGATAAAAGATAATCACATTAAATGTGTTGGTTCTGTTAAAACCGCTATTGAAAAAATAAAACAAAAAGTTCATAATAAAATAATTGAAATTGAAGTAGAAAACCTTGAAGATGCAATTACAGCTGCAGAAATGGATGTAGATGTTATAATGCTTGATAATTTTAATCCAAAATCTGGTAAAAGAGTTGCAAAAAAAATTAGAGAGATTAATAGTAGTGCTCTTATTGAAATATCAGGTGGAGTAAATCCAAAAAATATTATCGAGTATGCGTCTTTTGCAGATCGAATCTCTTTAGGATATCTAACTCAAAATATTAAAAGCATAGATTTCTCTTTGGAAATAATTTAAAAATTTTTTAGGAAATATTTAATAATCCAAATACCTTTACAATATTGCAAAAAATATAATATTCACAATGAAGTGGGGTTTATTGTTGTGAGGTTTGGGTGAGTTAGATGAGGAAAATTATAGAAGACGTCGTTTCAAATGAGAAGAAAAAAAATAAAGGTAAAAAAGCCACTAAAAAGAATAATGTTTTGAAAAATCCTCTTACTGGAGGTGTTAATGACGGGGAATTAGAAAAGGTATTAGCTAGTTTGAAGACCAATATTAAGGTTATTGGTTGCGGTGGTGCTGGTACAAATACTATTTCCCGGTGTATTGAAGCTAATATAAGTGGAGCTGAGTTGGTAGCTCTAAATACGGATGCTCAGCATTTATTAATTGCTGATGTCCCGCATAAGGTTTTGATTGGAAGGCATTTAACACACGGTCTAGGTGCTGGATCACTACCTCAAATAGGTGAAGAAGCAGCTCGAGAAAGTGAGCAGGATATTCGACAGGCGATCGTACCAGCAGATATGGTTTTTGTAACTTGTGGTCTTGGAGGGGGTACTGGTACGGGTTCAGCTCCTGTTATTGCACAGATTGCAAAAGAAATTGGTGCTCTTACAATAGGTGTTGTTACAGTTCCATTTAGCGTTGAGGGTCTTATTCGTATGGATAATGCTGAGGTTGGATTGAAGCGTTTGAGGGATACCTGCGATACTGTAATAGTCATTCCGAATGATAGATTACTTGATATCGTTCCAAATCTTGCTTTAAATGCTGCTTTTAAAGTTGCCGATGAAGTTCTTATGAGATCAATTAAGGGTATTACTGAAATGATTACAATGCCAGGTCTTGTCAATCTAGATTTTGCAGATCTAAAAACAGTTATGAAACGTGGTGGAGTTGCAATGATCGGACTTGGAGAAGCTGAAGGTGAAAACAAGGCTGTAAATGCAGTTGTAGAAGCTCTTAATTCTCCTTTACTTGAAGTTGATATTTCTGAGGCAACTGGTGCTCTTGTCAATGTAACCGGTGGAGAGGATATGACAATTAGTGAAGCAGAACGTGTTGTTGAAGAGATTTATTCAAGAGTTGATCCAAATGCACGTATTATTTGGGGGACAACTATTGATCAATCTCTTAAAAGAAATATCCGAGCGATGCTTGTTATTACTGGTGTGAAATCAAAACAGATTCTTGGTCCAACGCAGAAAGCATTTGAAAACAAAGAATATGGTATTGACTTTGTAGCATAATATTTACTTAAAAAATAGGGTTAATTCAACCTTTATTTAAAATAAGGGAAATATCAAATTATTAATAATTATTTTTTACTACATTTAAACAGAATCGTTGATATAGAAGTAATATTAGCCAAATTCTTTATATATACCTAGTTATTTGACCATTAGATTTTATAAGAGGTGTCAATAGTGAAAAAACCCAAAAGTGACAAAAGATTCATTGATAAAGCCTGGGATCTACAACACCGTCTAGAAGTACGGCAAAAAAGAATAGGGAAAGGCAAGTATGGTAGAGTATTAAAGATGGCTCGAAAACCAACTAATGAAGAGTATATGAAAACATCAAAGATAACTGCATTAGGCATTCTTCTTATAGGTGGACTTGGTTTTGTAGTTTATTTATTAGCTAAGCATGTTGCACCTCAAATAGCAGAAATGCTTGGATGGACATAAGATGTTGGTGTAAAACTATGGAAAATACGGGTTTTGAGGAAGATATCGAAGAAAAATCCAAAATATTTACAATTAAAACACAGGTTGGTAAGGAACAAAACACAGCTGATTTAATCAATAGCAGAGCAGATAAATCAAAGATAAAAATCCCATCCATTCTTGTAACCCCTGAACTTAGAGGATATATTTTTGTTGAAAGCTATGATAAGGAGCGTATAAAGGATATGATTAAAACGGTTTCATATGCCCGAAATATGCTCGAGGGTGATACTCCACTAGAACAAATTGAGCATTTTCTTATACCTGCATCTGCAGTATCAAAGATTGCAGAGGGAGATATTGTTGAAATGGTCGCTGGTCCCTTTAGAGGTGAAACAGCAAAGGTTACTCATATTGATGATGCAAAAGAGGAAATCACTGTTGAACTCTTTGAATCTGTTGTTCCAATACCAATTACTGTTAGAGGTGAGCAAGTTAGAGTTGTAAAAAGAAAAGAAGAAGAAACAAAAGAAGAGGAGGCATAATAGTATATGGCAGAGACAATAAAAGCACTTGTTGAAGGAGGTAAAGCATCTGCAGGTCCACCACTTGGGCCAGCTCTTGGACCTCTTGGTGTAAATATCATGCAGATCATCAACACAATCAATGATAAAACCAAACAATTTGATGGGATGAAAGTCCCTGTAAAAGTAATTGTTGATCCTGAGACTAAAAAATTTGAAATTGAGGTTGGAACCCCTCCAGCTGGATCTCTTATTCTTAGTGAAATTGGTGCTGAGAAAGGGTCAGGTTCAGCATCAACACATAAAATCGGTGATCTTAGTATAGATCAAGCAATAAAGGTTGCAAAAATGAAATTTGATAATCTTTTAGGCAATGATCTTAAACATAAAACAAAAGAGATCATTGGGACTTGTGTATCACTAGGTGTAACTGTTGAGGGTAAGAAACCACAGGAAATTCAGAAAGCAATTGATGCGGGTGAATTTGACTCTAAATTCGTTTAGTAAATCATCTATACGGTTCTAATACCCCCTTTTTTAGCCTTTTTTTATTTTATCAATCCTATACTCACAATAAGATAAAGAAAAACGCTAAGCTACCAAGTATGAAAAACC
Organism: Thermoplasmatota archaeon; assembly: GCA_030605515.1. Classification (GTDB taxonomy): domain Archaea; phylum Thermoplasmatota; class E2; order DHVEG-1; family DHVEG-1; genus JAUWIE01. The sequence goes on along the minus strand of JAUWIE010000059.1, from coordinate 7,489 downwards.
ATCATTTATATAATGTGTTTATTGTTGCTTCGCTCCATAAATATACGATCCATAAGAATATGTTTTTGGTATATGAAACAACTCAAGATAGGTATTACTGTCTGAAAATTTGTAGTTGTAACAAGCGGAATCATCGGATTTCGATTGAAAGCATAGTTTTCCGTTTGTTATATCATAATTCATCCATATAATAGAATAATTAGTAACTACTCCCATTGGATAAATCCATTTAATTGTACCGTTATTGTAAAATGTCATCGTTAGAATGCCTGTTGAATTTGAAATCCCACCTTCCCAGGTTCCATAAAACTTGCTTTTTTCACTTTGGCTTTCATCACACCCACTAAATCCAACACAGATCAGCAAAGTGACTATTCCAAATGTTATTAGATGCTTATTCATTTTTAACTTCCCTAAAATCTCTTTCACAATATGGACATATAATAGCATCAAAAGGAATAACCCTACCACAACCAGGACATCTTCTATCTTTATTCTGCTCAATACTTGCCTGATTCATAATGCCACCATCCTTTACTAAACCAACTATCATCAATGGAAAACCAATAAATGCAAGAAATAATCCTATATTAGTAACTAAACGAGCACCCATAATATCACGTTCATAAGCTTCACTATTTTTACTTAACATATATCCCCAAAAGTTTCCTTTAGTGTTTGAAGTAGCCATACTCCCAAAAATAAACAAAAAAATCCCTATTGAAATAATAATGGTTCCAATAATCACTATATTTTTTTTCACCAACTATTCCTCACTTGGTACAACACTGTAAAAACCAACATCATATATAAAACTTAACGTAAATCACCCATTTTGGATTTGAAAATAGGGGCAAAGGGAGACATGCTCCTTGGTGTCTATTGACATGTGAGGGTAGGATTTTTATTTCGTCTTAGTTATATATAACGTTTTTAAGGCGACTTAAATTCGCTTAAAACCTCTCTGGAAGAACTGTTTAATTGATCTTAGCATTCTATCACGTCTATACTCAATAGGCATTGTTTTTCCCGCTCCCCATGTTTTTTTCTTGTTTATCTCTTCTAGAACTGCATCGATACTAGTATCAGTAGTGTCAATAATTGTATATGCGTATCCTACATAAAATGGATCATGTGAATCGCTTCCACCTGTCCCTCCAAGATTATATTCTTTAGCTATCTTTTTGGTTTTGATATTTGTTTTTGGGAGGCTACAGCCATTAAATACTTCAATTGCTGGAATTCTTTTGTATATCAATTCAAATCTTTTTTTTTTAATTCCTGACATTTTTCTAAAAAGATGTGGTACAATTGGTGTGCCTCCTTCATTGATGATTCTTTCTACTGTTTCTTCAACTGATAGGTCCCTTGGGATGTCTTTCTTAATATTCAATGCTAATATATGTCCATGTGCAGTGGATATTTCCGCACCTGGAATAATAATAAAATCCTTTGATGCAACTTCTATTGCTTTGAGGCTTCCTTTAACTGTGTTATGATCTGTTATTGCAACTCCTTGTAATCCTCTTTTTTTTAAAGATTTAATTATTTCTTTTGGGGTTCCTATAGCATCATTTGAGTATTGTGAATGTACATGTAAATCTAATTTTAACATATGATTTTCTTCCAATTTTATATCTTGTAGCTTGACATTGATATTAGAAATTTACGGCTAATTCACCTAATTGCAATATAATCAAACTCAAATATCAATAATATTATGTAGGAGTTCATTTTTAATTACTTTTCCTGTTGTAAAAATTATATTGCATCAGTGTGTTAGGACAGGACATATGTCGCTTCTTATGTATATCATATACTTTTATAAATGATTAATTGTTAGAGGCGGAAGTGATTATTATGAAAAAAAAGATATTAACATCAGTAATTAGTTTAATACTCGTTTTTTTAATTTTTAGTGGTTGTACTGATAAAAATGTAAAAGAAGAGAATCCTGAGATATCCATTTCAACAACATCATTAGATTTTAATAAGGGGGTTACTAGTGGTTCTTTTACTATTAAAAATGTAGGTGAAGGAAAGCTCTCTTGGGAAATTGAAGATAATATACCTTTATGGATTAGTCTTAGTCCTATGGTTGGCTCTCTATCAAATAATGAGGAATCAAATATAACAGTTATAATTGACAGAGAAATTATGGATCCTGGAGCATATAGTCAAGATGTTTCAATTTCTTCGAATGGAGGCAGTGAAATCTTGTTAATAAAAGCTCAAGTCGAATTAAATCTAGACGCGGAAACTACACTATATGTCGGTGGTGAAGATCCTACAGATTATAGCAGTATTCAGGATGCTATTGATAATGCATCAGATGGGTTTAATGTATTTGTCTATAGTGGTTTATACAATGAACAATTAGTGCTTAATAAAAAAATTTCTCTTATTGGAGAAAGTAAAGAGACAACCATTATTGAATATAAACAAACTGATAATCAGTTTATGACAGCTATTATATCAATTGAAGCAGATAACTGTTCATTAAAGGGATTTAAGATAATTACATATGATGATACAATTTTGTCCAATGGAATATCAGTGAAATCATCTAATAATTCTATCTTAGGAAATAATTTTCTCAATATCACTAGTGCTATTGCAATTGAATTAGGTTCAAAAAATAATCATGTTAAAGGAAATATAATAACTATATGTAACTATGGGATAAGAACATGGGGCCGTAATGAGAAAAACATAATTAATAAAAATGAAATTTCTTCAGCTAAATATGCTGGCATTTTAATACAATCCTCAGAAAATGATAAGGTTTTCGAAAATAGGGTTTATAATGTTGATGCTGCGGGAATTCGAATTTATGGATCTAAATACACTCATGTATATAGAAATTTAGTATACGATAACAAAGATGGAATTCTTATTTGCTGCGGTTCCAATAATAATTATGTTTATTTAAACACCTTAAAACGAAATAGGGAATATAATGGAGAGGATAACTCCCATAATATAAATAACTGGGATTATGAAGGCAGTGGTAATTACTGGGATGATTACACTGGTTTGGATGAAAATGGAGATGGCATAGGAGATACTTCGTATAAGATTCCAGGAGATGGCAATAGAGATAGCTATCCATTAATAAACCCTCCATAAAAATTTAGAGTGCGGGCGCCGGGATTTGAACCCGAGTCCTAAACTTGGCAAGCTTAAGTGATACCAGGCTACACTACACCCGCATTATTGAAATTAGCGATTAAGTAGCAATAAATCCTTAAAAAGGATTACGATTGGTTTATATTTTAGATATTTCATCGAAAGTTCAAAAAACATTAAGCTATTTTACAGAAAATATTTATATAATACGAGCTAAATATAACTATATGTGCAGGTCTGAATAATATGAAACACATTATTGTAATAATTAGTATCTTTCTAATTCTAAGTGCACCAGTATTAATGCCCTGTGCAGGATCGATATTTTCTTATAAATCATTAATAAACAATTTTGATTTTTCTCCTGAAGATATTGAGTTAAAAGATGATGCATTTCATGGATCAAGATTTAAACCATATACTGAATGGTGGTATTTTGATGCAGCATTTGATAATGGATATAGCATTCAAATACATGTAAGAGTAGTTAGCAGATACGATCAAGGTATGGTTTATTTAAGAATGAATATATACAAACATGGCGTTTTAATATCAGAAAAAGTAAAAGTAAATGTTTTATCTGAATTTTCTGCATCTTTAAATCAGCCATTAATAAAACTCAATGATAAACAAATAATGAAAGGCTATATTGATAATACCAGTGGTAGCTTTGTTTATGATGTATCTTTAGAGATTTATGGTTCTTCTGCAAATTTAAGTTTTATTGGATGTACAAAAGGCTGGAAAGGTAATACTTTAGGAGGAAAATGGGCAGTAATATTACCCAAGGCAAATGTAACAGGTACCATCATAAATAATAATAAAGAAATCCAAGTCAATGGAGTTGGATACCATGATCATAATTGGGATGTAACCTTATTAGCAGGCATTAACTTCGGATGGTTTTGGGGGAAAACTAACTCAGATAACTATACAATCACCTGGTCAAATATTATGAGAACAAGATTTTCAAATAATCCTCTCCTTGTAATAAATCAAAATTATGGTGATTATATAAATATTGAGTCAGATGAAATAAGTTTTATAGCTAAAAATTATCGAATTAATAATGGTATGATAATTCCTACTTCATTTAATATTATTGTAAGCAATAAAAATATTTCTCTTAATATTAGTCTAGAAGTTCTTGAAATACATCATGAGCGACTTAGAGGCTTTGTCAATTATTGGAGATATCATATTAGATATACTGGTTCAATAAAAGTGGATTCTCAAAAAGAGACAATTGATGAACTACAAATAATGGAATTTATAAGGTTCAGATAAACTATTAAAACTGCAGGATTCTTTTCAAAGGTTTACTAAGATGTCTACGTGCACATACTGGCACCTCATAAAATCCTAAATGTAACCCTCTTTGTTTTTTAATCAACAAAGGTTTATCGCTTTTCGTCCCACAGATTTTACACTTATATTCTTGATTTTTCCCTTTTGATTTCATATGTTTCCCACATTTAGTACAAATCGGATTTTCTACTTTTTCAATATGTTCTGATAAATGCTTTATGTTTATTTTTTCAATATTAATCGTTAATGGCTTTTTCCTAACTCCACCATAGACTTCAATAACATCATCACTTCGAAGTTCTCTTATTATTTTCCTAAATTCTTTTGTAGGTTCATAGGCTGCACAGTCGATATTACCAGTTGAATCCTTGATCGTAAAAATGACATGTCCTCCTTTTAGAGTGTAAGGGTTTTTACTGATAGTACCTTCTGTAATAACAGATTGATATGGTTGAATATTTTTAATTTTCTTTTTTTGAAGATGATCATCTGTACCTTGGTTAGTTTCAAATATTAACCAGCAATCAATATTTTCAGATTCAATTAAGGATTTAGCATGCATTAACTCTTTTGTATCTTCTCCTCTTATCCCATATAGTACGGGACAAGGAGAACTTGGCACAAGTCGGTTATGTTTATTTACGTAATCATAATTATCAAATGTTGACGGACATGTTTTATCAATTTTTTTAACTGAGGTATTATCAACAAATCTTTTTGTACCCCATTTTTTTTCTTTTCGATAAGTGATCAACTCATAGGTACTATCACCTTTAGGGCACCATGCAATAGATGCAGTAGCCCCGATAATTCCTCTTTCATTTTTATATCCCTTGTATTCTGCTTGTAATGATTTCAGCTTTGTTTTTATATCATTTATAAATATGATTTCTTTGACTGCTTTTTCATAAATCTTAAAAGATGGTTGTTTCTGTAGGATTACAAACCCAGGATTTGTATTTTTCTCTTTAATTTTCGCATATTTTTCAATAACATGTGTCAATATGCTCTTGATTTCTATAATATCTTCATCTTTGTAATTTATTAATAGTTTCTTAGAGAAGGAAAAGATTTCTTTATTCTCTATTTCACCGATTAAAAGTTTTTTTCCTATACCTCTTCCTATTTGCAATGAAACTGCGCCGTTTCCTCTGGTTTTCCAGGGGATATTTGGATTTAATCTAACAAGCTGCGGATATCCAATAATATCAAAGTTTTTTTCTACTAGTTTTTTTACTAGCGCTAGAGCTACATATGTTGTGCATCCTCCGTTTCTTGAATCTGTATCATCTACTCCAATCCAGATAATTTCACTCCCGATATTATTATATATATAGTGTTGTTTAAGACCTACTTACTGATGAATCGAATAGAGCTATTGGGGGATATCAGAGAAACCTTGAATAAAGCAGGGTTCAGTGTATCTGATCTATGTAATATGCGACCTATTGGTTTTGACCTAGTTGCTAGAAGAGATAATTCATTACTCATAATTAAAGTTTTGACAAATATTGATGCATTATCGGAAGATGTTGCAAAAGAACTAAAAGTACTTTCAATACTGCTAAAAGGCTGTCCTTTACTAATTGGAGAAAGAAGTGGAACAGGCCTTCTTGAAGATGAAGTTGTTTATGATAGATTTGGAATTCAAGCAGTGACAATTGAGACAATAAGAAATCAACTTCTTGAGGGCTTATCTCTTAAAATTTATGCAGCACCTGGTGGACTTTATGTAAATCTTGACAAGGAAAAACTTAGATTACTTCGACAGGAGCAAAACATATCTTTAGGTTCATTTGCTAGGTATGTTAGGGTTTCAAGAAGAACTGCGAGTATGTATGAAGATGGTATGAATGCACGTATTGAAATTGCTTATAGAATAGAGGAATTACTTGGAAGTGCAGTTACAAAACCTATTGATATTCTTAACCCTTTAATTTCTGATAAAAAACAAATTACTTCAATACATGGTGAAGCAGAACGTCTTAGAGAATTCCAAAAGGAGATTTTTTCGATATTAAAACATGTTGGATATAAGATTATTCCTATGGAACGTTGTCCTTTTGAGGCTGTAAGTAAAGATAAAGAGAAAATATTGTTGACATGTGTTCATAGATATGATAAAAAACTTGTAAAGAAAGCACAAATAGTTAGTAGTATTTCTAAAATTACTGAGAAATATGCTGTTGTTTTTACTGATAAAAATGTAAGTAAGACTAATATTGAGGGTACTCCTCTTATTGTTAAAAAAGAGTTGAAAAAAATAAAAGAACCTGAGGAAATACTTGATTTAATTATTGAGAGATTATATTAATTGATTATAGCAAACTTTTATGAATAAGGCAGTCGCCTGACCAAAAACTTTATTTCACATTATTCAGAGATTAAATTTAACCGCTCAAGAAGAATTTAGATCAAAGCTAATGATAATAACCTATCTTAAAAGATAATACTTCAGAATAGCTTCTGAACACGTTATGATAATTCTTTTTAAGCTGATATTAGGCGTAGAAAAAAAAGAAGGAAAATAAGGGAGGGAGATGAACACCTTTTAATCGCAACAATCCTCCACAGGAGCAGGACCACCAGAAAACATATAATCAACCAAGTAAACAAGATCTGCAATATCAGGTCCTTGTCCATTTCCATCCAAATCTGCTTGACACATCAATGGAGGATCAGGACCATCTGTAAACATATAATCCACCAGATAAACGAGATCACTGATATCGATACCACCGTCATTGTTTATATCACCGCACATCACTGATGTGGTAAACTGCCAGATATCACCGTTACATTTAGCTCCATAAAAGTCCCATGCAACTATTTGCCATTGGTAAGTCGTGTTGAAGTCTAACCCGGATAGTTCATATGATGTCGTGGTCTGATTTGCTGATATCTTTGTAAGTGTGTCTGTTCCTAGGTAAATATCATAGGTCATGGTATCTCCATCAGGGTCATCACAAGTCCAACTTAGCAATAATTCTAAGTCGAGGTTGGTAGCATCATTAACTGGGTCTGGGTTGCTTGGTAGATTTGGCGGATGATT